>JABDJQ010000442.1 GCA_013002425.1 Gemmatimonadota bacterium | reverse complement strand
GGCTCCAGGAGAGGTTCATGCCGCTCGGTCCGCCGAGCCCGGAGAAACCGCCCGGGGCCGCGGGCGGCGCCGTGGTACCGACGGCCCCGATCTGCAGGCACGCCTCGCTCTCGATTCCGGCCTGCGTCGTCACGGTGACGGCGATTCTGTAAGTATTTCCCGCCGTCAGGTCCTTCACCGTCCACTCGTCCAGATTGCGCGCAAGGCGCGTGTCCATCTTCATCGAGTCGGGATGAGTCCCGTAGTACACGGTGAAATGACTGATGTCGTTGAATTTGAGCTCACTGCCGTCGCTGTTGGTTGTCGGGCGCGTCCATTTAGCCGTCAGCGACCCGCAGTTCGGCGATGTGAGTGAGACGCACCCCGGCTTGTTCGGCCGCGCTCGAGGCGGTGAGAACGGCAGGTTACGCGGATATACGATGTTCGTGAGCGTGACGTCGCGATATCCGATTCCCTCCTCGTAGTGAGCGGTCTGCGTCGTGACGGCAATCTCGACTTCCGCGATATGTTCCGGCTGCACGATCGGGAACGGCATCGCCGCGCCGTCACGGTCGAAGTAGAGGAACGTCAGCCCGGAGTCGGCAACGCCGTATGCGACGGGCCCCTCTTCGATCACGGAACCGGCCGTATCGCTCACCGCGCGATAGACCAGCCTGTCCGACGGATTGCGCGTTCCCGAGTCGAGATGCGCCGTCAGATAGAGCGCCACCGTTTCGGCGCCGGGAATCGAATCGTAGAAATCGGCCACGAACACGATCGAGTCGAGACTCGCGTGTACGATCGAGGCCTGCGTCACGTCCTTTCCGTAACTCACCTGGCGAAGATCCGTCGTGATCGTCTCCATGGCGAGGCGCGCGTTCTGCGTGGTCTCCGTCACGTCCCGGTGCAGCTTGTACGTGTCCGTCGTACGATGCATGATCTGATACGCCACTGTACCCACGACCCCCAGGATAAAGAGGCCGATCGACAGTTCGACTAATGTAAATCCTCGTGTCCTCTGCATCACGAAGGCCTCCTAGGATGACGGGGCGGCAGTCCGCACCACGCGGATCCGTCCGGTACGAACCAGATTGATCGCGAGCGTTTCGCCGCGGTCGTTAAAGAACCGGACTTCCGCCGGCGAGTCGCTCGCGGCAACCGTGCCCCGTGTCTCGAAGAACAGGTCGTGGTTGTCGCCGCGCGACTTGAAGTTGATCTGGTCCTTGATGAATGTCGTTTCCGGCGGATCCATGACCCACACACCGCCCGAATCCCGACGCATCGAGTAGAACGAGTGATCGGACGGATCCATGACGAGCCTGTAGGGACGCCGGTTCATGATCGCCTTCTGACGGCAGAGTTTCATTGCCGTTTCCATCTTGGTCGCGTTCGAATCGAGCGCCGAACGCTTCCAGCTTCGCGAGAATCCGGGCGCGAGAGCGACAGCCGTGATACCGAATATGGTCACGACCACCATGAGCTCGACGGCGCTGAATCCCTTTTGGTTCCATCTCTTCATGGTCAGTTCTCCACGTCGTAGATCTCGGCCCATGCGTGGTCCACCCAGAGGTTGAGCGGCACCGGGAAGCAGGGCGGCGGATAATCTGTTACATCGAGGTCGTAGTTGTAACGGCGCGTCGGACCCGAAGCTGCGGAGAGTACGGAGCCCGCGTTCCACGGGTATGCGCTCCCGCCGTTATACGTAATGATCGGCCCGTTGATATTGAGAACCCAGGTATCGTTCCTGTTCGCGGCCGTGATGACCTCGTCCCACCCGGCCCCGACGTTGGGGTCGTGGTTCACGGGCGATTCGCCGACGATTCCGTCCTGATCCAGATCGTAATTCCCGATCGGAGCGGCGGGATGTGCGCCGAGCGATGTATCCCAGACGCGCCAGTTCGAGTTCACGGCCATCAGAACGGCGTCGATCTGCGCGATCCGGTTCACGGCGCCGATGTAGACGTAATCGCTCGCCACGAGCCCGATGTTGACGGGAAAGCCGGTGCCGTTCGGAAGGCGCGTCACGGGATCGAAACCCGTGTACCCCGTGATGATGTCCCCTTCGATGAAGATGTCGTCGGTCGCCCAGATCGTGAGCGCGCGCCCGGCGACACCGTCGGCCGTGCCGCGCACGAAGCCGTCGCCTTCGAAGAAGATGATGCCGTTGTAGTCGTCGCGCAGGAGCGGGTTCCCGGTCGTGGCGTCCATCACGAACGCGCCGTTGTAGGTCACGACCGTGTCACCCGAGCCCGGATCCTCGAACTGGAAATCGAACAGCGAAAGGTTGATCGTGCCGTTCGTACCGATTCCGAGCGGATCGTCGTCCATGTAGATACCGATGCGACCGAAACCGTCGCAATCGCACTCCGAGCAGCTTCCGTCCGCCTTTTTTCGGATCATGTCGAAGTCGACCGACGCCTGAAGATCCACCACCGTGGCCGAGTCGTTGTATCCCTTGTGAAAGATCCCTTCGGAGAGGTTCGAAATCCCGTTGACCGCGGCGACCATCTCGAGGAAGGTGACTTTCTCGGTCGACGAGCAACCGCTCGGAAGTCCGATCGAACCGCCCGAGTACACTTCGCCCGAGAGAACGGCTCCGCAGCCGTAGCTGACGCCCGTGGCCTGCACGAAGCGCGCGTATTTCAGGAACGAGTCATGCCGGATCTCGGACAGAACCGAGCGATAGGCGCCTTTCGAACGCCCGATCGAAGTGATCTGAATGATGTCGGCCGAGTAACCGCCGGCGGATCCCGAACTCGGGACGTCCGACTCGCCGAAGATCTCGAACGCGCCTCCCCAGGCGAGGGAGTCCGCTATCCGGAAGTCGGGAAGGCCGTCCCCGTCGTCGTCGCCGAACGTCACGTTCCTGTCCTGAATGGCCCGTTTTGCGCGCGCGATTCCGGCCTCCGCGGCATGAAGCGCTTCCATGCTTTCGCGGTCGTATTTCGCGATGTTCCTGTCGGTGATCGTGGTCAGCGCGAGACTGATACCGAACAGGGAGATCCCCGTCAGGACGAGCAGCGCCAGGATAAGCGCCGAACCATGTTCATTTCGTAGGGCGTTCCTCATCATTCCCTCGCTAGCTTCCCATGCGTACGATGAAGGTGCTGGTCCGCATGGTCCGGGTGTTTCCTCGCTCCTGCCAGGAGGCGAGCACTTCCACTTCCAGGATCCCGTTCTCGGTGATGTAGGATTTCTGGCCGTTCTTGTAGATCTCCACATTGAATTCGCCGTGCGGCATTTCCTCGGCTGCGTGCGTGGCCCAGTTCCGGGCCTCCGACGGAATCGTGGCGAGATCCGTGGTCGTCATGCCGTCGTATGTGGCGTACACCTGTTCATAAGGCGTCGCGCGAACGCGCTCGAGGATCTCGTTGGCGAGAGACAGGGCGGCCATGTCGTGCTTTCCCTGCTTCGAGTGCTCCATTGCGGCCATGAAGATATGGCTCATGGCCAGGAAGCCGACGCTCATGACGACCATGGCCACCATGAGCTCGACGAGCGAAAATCCGTCTTGTTTCTGTAAGAGCCGTTTCATGGTTTTTCTCCTCGACCGGTTACACCGCAAGAGCCGTACCATGCGGCCCCCTGTTGTCTTGATGCCGTAAGTTGTTGTGGGGATATCAATTCGATGGGATTCCAGTCATGGTTCACTGCTCAGATATCGCGCACTCTGCAACGGGGTGCCACTCGATTCGGCAACCGTTTGCCGAAACGGGCCTCATTGACCCGCGATCGCGAAGAGCCTCGCAGGGCGACCGCGCGGCGGACTGGGGTGACGGTAGAGCCGCCCGCGTCCGTCGTTCAGCCAGACACCGAAGTTCCCTTCGGCGACAATGATGTCAGAGGCGCCGTTCCTGTCGAGATCCGCCACGACGATGCCCACCTCGGCACCACCCACAGGGAGAATGTCGACGGGAGAAAACGAACGCGCGTCTCCCGCATTCTGGACAAAGAGCTCGAGAACGCTTTCGCCCGATCCGTGCACGACTCCGACATCGACGCGACCGTCCGCGTTCCAGTCGCCCTTGAACAGGTGATGCAGCGGCCGGTCGCCGACGCCGGCAAGATCGAGATTCTCGGGGACGGCGTAGGTTCCCTCGATCCCCCACAGCATCACGGCGGAGAGAAGGGCGCGGCCGCCGTCGAGCAGCAGCAGCAGTTCCTCTTTCCCGCCCGCGTCGAGATCCGCGAAGATCACCTGGCGCCCCATCGACGGCAGCGCGCTCTCCGTAGGGTCGGGATCTTCCCAGTAGCCGTCCGGTTGTCCGCGAAAGCAGACCAGAGTGGAACGGCTCATTTCGAGAACCGTGGCGATCAGGTCCTCCTCGATATCGCCCGCGCCGTCGCCGACGGCGAGGCTCGTCGGAATGCCCCGCACCGAAGCCACGGTCTTCACGTCTTCGGAGTGGGTATCGACGAGGCAGATGCGCCCGTCGACGAAACCGACGAGAAAGTCGTCGCGCCCGGGGAGAGGCGCGATGCACGCCCCGTGGCCGCCCATGGCGATCCGGAACTTCTCTTCCAGTTCGCCGCGCAAGGTCCAGAGCACGATCTCGCCGCTCGTCGTGACGGCCGCGACATCCACCTGGCCGAGTCCGTTCTCGATCAGCAGCGCGTCTTCCAGCAGGACGTCTTCGGGCAAGGTATCGATCGCGATCAGTCCGCCGGCCCCGTCCCCTTGCCAGAGGACGGTTCGCCCGCCGTCGTCGATCGAAAGAATCCACGAATTCGCGAGGTGATCCGTAACCGGCATATCGCCCTCGTACACCGGTTCGTCGCTCGATCCCGCATACACCCGGATCGAAACGTTTCCCTTCTCCTGCAGGAACAGGAGAGGCTCCTCCACGTACAGGCCGAAGCTGGCGCGTCCCGGTGCGGCCGGGAGCGAGACGAACGCGAATGCGAGCGTGTCCGAACGCGTGGCGAGAACGGCGCGGAGATCGCGCGCGGCGGAATCGACATGCGCGAAGACAGGCACGGTCCATGCCCCGACGAGAACCGAGTCAGGGTGGTGTACTTCCCACTCGGCCGCCGGCGCCACGGCGGCGCATACGAGCAGAAGCGGAAGGATTATCAGAATGCGTTTCATTCGAGTTCATACTCCTTGATCTTCGCCCAGAGAGAGCGGTAGCTCACCTTCAGCCGGCGAGCGACTTCACTCTTGTTTCCGTCGCACTCCTTGAGCGATCGACTGATGCAATCGATCTCCGTGCGGCGCGTCGTTTCGCGGACTGCTGCGTGGAGATCCGAATAGGCTGCCACGGAAGCGGCCACGGGTTTGTGCGCCTCACCGACGGCAATCACCTCCGCGGGGATCTCGTCTCCTTCGGTGAGAATGACGGCGCGCTCCAGGGTGTTTCTGAGTTCGCGTACGTTCCCCGGCCAGTCGTATTCCTGAAGCGCGGCGAGCGCTTTGTGCGAGAGACCGAGCGCGGGGCGGCCCATCTCGACCGAGAAGCCGGCGAGCAGATGCTCCGCGAGAATCGGGATGTCTTCGCGACGGAAGCGAAGGGGGGGCAGGCGAATGGGAAAGACATTCAAACGGTAGTAGAGATCGTCCCGAAAGCGCCCCTCCGCCACTTCCTGCTCGAGACTCTGGTTCGTGGCCGTAATCAGGCGAACGTCGACGCGGATCGAACGTGATCCGCCCACGCGTTCGATTACGCGGTTTTCGAGAACGCGAAGCAGCTTCGACTGAAGATCGCGCTCCAGCTCCCCGATCTCGTCGAAGAAAAGCGTACCGCCGTTCGCGAGCTCGAATTTTCCGAGACGCCTTCGATCGGCGCCGGTATACGATCCCTTCTCCGCGCCGAACAGTTCCGACTCGATCAGTTCGCGTGGTATCGCCGCGCAGTTGAGGGCCACGAGCTGGTTTTGCGCGCGACGGCTCTTGCTGTGGATGTAACGGGCGAATAGCTCTTTGCCGGTGCCGCTTTCGCCCAGAATGAGCACCGAAGAATCCGAGGGGGCCACCTTCTCCGCGAGACGCAGTACCTTCTGAATCGCCGGACTCTCGCCCGCGATGACCGGCGGGCGCGCGCTGTCTTCGCTGACACGCGTCTTGAGCTCGAGGGCGCGGCGTTCGGCGGCGCGCTCGACGAGCAGGAGCAGGCGGTCGGTGTCGACCGGCTTCGTGAGGAAGTCGTAGGCGCCCCGCTTCATCGCTTCTACGGCGGTCTCCACCGTTCCGTGTGCTGTCATGACGATGACCGGCGCGAGGGGGTCGCTTTCGCGACACGCTTCGAGAACCTGCAGGCCGTCTTTCCCCGGAAGCTCGAGATCGGTAAGAACGAGATCGAAGTTCTCTTGCCTGAGACGCTTGACCGCGTCGCCACCGTCTTCGATTCCGGTCGTATCCCACCCTTCGTCCCGAAGGGTCTCTTCGAGCATCCGTCTCGTGCCCGGCCGGTCCTCTACAATCAAAATGCGGCGTTCGTTCATTCCCACTCCTCTCTCCTAAGATCGGACGATGGGAGTTCTTTTTTAGCGAATCATGAAGAATCAGGCAGGGTTTCGGTCGTTTTCGTGATCCTGGGCTGCGGAGGGTGCGTGCGCGCCGCCCGATCCGACCGATTCCGTGGAAAGGCCGCGTGAAACGCTCGCGGCAGGCAGAAAGAGCCGGAACGTGGTGCCGCGGTCGACCATGGAGTCGACATCGATACTTCCGCCGTGCGCGGCCACGATCTTCTGCACCATCGGGAGCCCGAGCCCCGTGCCTTTGCGTCGGGTCGTGAAGAAGGGCGTGAAGATCTTGGCTTTGACGTGATCGGGAATCCCGCTGCCGGAGTCCTTGATCGTAATCACGATGTAGGGACGCGCGCGACCGACCGGGCTTTTCGGGGCGATACTGGAAAGGCGTACCTGAAGCCGGCCGCCGTTCTCGGGCATCGCTTCCGCCCCGTTCTGCACGAGATTGCGAAACGCCTGTGTGAGCAGCCCGCGGTCACCGCGGAAAGCGGGAAGCGCCCCCGACTCGAGCGTGAACTCGACGCGATCCGCGGCCTGCTCCCGGAACGGCACGAGAATCGTCTCGAACAGAGCGGCCAGATCGACCGGTTCGCTTCGCGCGCGCTGCGGTTTCAGAAACGTCAGCAGTTCGTTCAGCGAGCGCTCCAGCTCTCCGTTCTCGCTCAGGATCTCGTCGGCGAGCGGAACGATGCGATCGTTCCCCTCCGCCCGGCGCCGGATCAGCTTGGCGAGGCCGTTCAGAGAGTGAATCGCGTTCCGGAACTCGTGCGCGAGCCCGGCCGACACCTCCCCCATCGCGGCCAGACGCTCTTTCAGTTCCACTTCGCGCCGGAGCATGTGCTTGTCCGTGATGTCGTTCAGCAGGAAGGTGGCGCCGACCACCTGTCCGGCTCTCCCCTTGAGCGGCGAGGTCCTGAGCTCGATCCAGCGCGCCTCGTCTCCGCGGCGTCTGATTCTGATCTCGACGGAGTCGCGTACGGCTTCGCCCGCTTTGATCCGCTCCAGAATCGCGTCGAACGGATTCTGGCGGCCGAGCAGGGTCGAAAGAGATTTCCCGCGCGCCGGTTCTTTGAGATGGAGCAGTTCTTCGCACGCACGGTTCAGCGCGGTGACCTGTCCCGCGCGATTGCACGCGAGCACTCCCGTATCGACCGACTCCAGAATGCTGTGGTGATAGTGCTCGAGAAAGGAGGCCTTTCTTTCCGCGCGCGAATAGAGGTCGCGGAGATCGGTTTCGCTCTCACGAATTCCGCGCACGACGTCGTCCACGGTACGAAGCATGAGCGCCGTTTCGTCCTTCCGCGGTTCTTTCTTCGACCAGCGCTTCGTGAAACGGGAGAATGCAAACATCAGAATGAAGAAAAGCGCGGACCCGAACAGTACGAAAACGGGGATCAGACGGGCGAGTTCGTTCACAGGTCCCGCTCCGCGAGGGGCTCCGTTTCCAGGACGACCTGGACTTCGCCGGTTGCAGGCTCTACGACATAGCGCGCCCCGAACGGTTGCGGCTCTTCCTGCAGATAGCCGTATTCCACGATCTCGGCGGCGTCTTTCGGGAACCGGCCCCACTCTTCCCGGAAACGCTTCACGAAGTCGCTCAGCACCGCAACGTCGCGTTTCAGTTCGCGGCCGAGCAGGTACCACGACCGCACTTCGCCCGTCACGGGATGAATGATGTAGTTCGTCTGAAACGGTTCCTCGGGGGCGGCGGGCGCCAGACCGCTCTTCACGAGATCGTCGACACTGCGCGGAAAGCCGCCGAAGCGAGCCTGGTACGCGCGCGCCCGCTCTGCGAGGTAAGTCGTGTCCCTTGCCGCGGCAATGCTCTTCAGCGCGAACACGGCCGAAGCCCGCGTTCTTTCGTTCGTAGTTCCGTCGTAGATCTCCATCCAGAGTTCTTCCGCGATGTCGAGATTCCCCTGCCGGTTCTGCGCGAAGGCGGCAAACCGCGCGGCGTTTTCGGGCGCGCCCTTCTTGTTCGCCGCGTGCCCGAAGTAGACGGAGGCGCGATCGTACTGCTGGTTCAGGTAGCAGTGAAACCCGAGATCGAAATAGAGTCCGCCGTCGTCCGGGTTGCTGCGAATCCCGCGTTTCAGCAGTTCGTACCCCTCTTCGGGCATATGCGCGTCTTCGACGAGTACGAGGGCGCCGAACCGAAACGCTTCTATGAAATGCGGATCGAGATCGGTCAGCGTGCGAAACACGTGGTCGACCCGCCCGAACATGAGGTCGGTCTGGCGATGCCGTCCGTAGTACTGAATCGCGCGGAGCCAGAGAAGATCCGCCACGATATTCTCGAAGCCGCAGACGATCGGTTCGAGAAGAACCCCCGAAGGAAAATACGAAAGCTCGCGGTCACTCTCGGTCGACACCATGCGCGAGTCGATCTGAGGGCCGATCTGCGCGTTGGCCACTCCGATCAAAGCCAGAGCGAACATCGTGAGGACCACGGTCTTGTACATTACTGCAGATCCTTCCTGCGAAAGACCAGCATCGTAAGCAGGAGAACGCCGACGATATAGAGCGCGCCGTAGCTCGTTGCGAAAAGGAGAAGATCGGGCGGAATCGGTTTTCCGTACACCGCCATCCCCTTCACGTTGAAATATTCGAGATTGGGAAGCATGTATGTGATCCCTTTGAGGATCATCCGCCCGCTCTCCGCGGGCACGAGTTCGGCGAAATGCAGAATGTCGCGCGCGAGATGCCCGGCGACGAAAAGCGCCAGCGTAAAGAACGCGCCCATGAACGGACTGGAGACGACAGAAAAGAACAGGGAGAAAGCGGCGATCACCGCCAGCTCGAGCGCGATCAGATAAATCGCGGAAAGGAGCCCCATGTGAAAAGTCTCGAGATGCAGGCTGACGAGCAGAACGTAGAGAACGCTCATCATCAGCACGTTCAGAACGATCGTGAGTACCGAGCCGCAGTACTTGCCCAGGATGTATTCGTCGCGCGCGATCGGCTTCGACAGAACCGTGTAGATACTGCGCCGTTCGACTTCACGGAAGACGAGGCTCGCGCCGATGAAGAGCGCCAGAAAGAGTCCGATCACGCTGATGCCGGCCAGGCCGAGATCCATGATGATCTTGTCCTGTTCCCCCGCCGCGAGCGGCGAAAGGACGAGCGCGGCGCCGAGAAGCATCGCGGAAAAGAGGATCGAAACGCCGAAAACCCGATCGCGGATCGTTTCGAGAAGAGTGTGGGCGGCGACATGAAATGCGCGTGAACCCCGGCTTGCATAGCTGTTGCTGCTCATTCGGCGATCTTTTCCTTGTACCGGGAATGGACGTGTTCGACGAACAGGCGCTCGAGCGAAGGTACGCTCCGGGGAGCGTCATCACGGCGTCGCTGCGGGAGAGGGGCCGGCATCGTCTCGACGATCTCCTCCATCCTGCCTTCTACCAGGAAGCCGGCCCGGTCACAGATTCGTTCCACGTCTTCGAGGATGTGCGAGGAGAGCAGAATCGTCTTTCCCTTCTCCTTCTGCGCCAGCAGAACGTCCCGGATCTCCTTGCGCCCGACAGGATCGAGGCCCGACATCGGTTCGTCGAGAACCAGAACCGAAGGATCCGAGATCAGGACCTGCGCGAAGCCGAGGCGCTGCATCATTCCCTTCGAGTAGTGACGGATTCTTCGGTTCTCCGCGCCCTGCAGTCCGAGCGAGCGAATGAGGTTCCGGGCCCTCTCCTCGCGTATCTCACGGCTCACCCCCGCGAGCGCGCCGTAGTAGCGGATCAGCTCGAACCCGGTCAGATGAGGGGAGAAGTACGGCTGCTCCGGAAGATAGCCGAGGGCGCTCCGGGCCATCGGATCACGGGAATCAATTCCTCCGATCGTGATCGATCCCGTGTCGGGGCGGATCAGATCGAGGATCATCTTCATGGTCGTGGTCTTGCCGGCTCCGTTCGCTCCGAGCAGGGCGAACGTTTCGCCAGGCCTCATTTCGAACGAGAGTTCCCGGACAACGGTACGGCGGCGACGCAGGAAGTCGCTCCGAAAGTCCTTGCTGACGTGATCCACGCGAATCATACGTATGACTCCTCGTCCGTTCTGGGCAGAAGTGCGCGAGACGTTCGTTCGATCCACGTATCGGCAGAGATCAGGAAACAAAAAGCGGGGGAATACGCAAAAAGACCCCGAGGGGTCCTCTGCGGCTTCTGAACGGACCTGCGGTCCGGGTTATCCGTTGGAGAGCGTCAATCCCAGGTAGCTGGCGATGTCGACGCCGCGTCCCTGAATCGTATAGCCGCTGGTCGTGGCCGCCGTCGCGGCGACCGCGCCGGCCGAAGCCGCGGCGGCTCCGTTCCACGTGAACGGCGTCGCGTTGCCGTCGAAGGGATTCGTCGGGAATGATCCGCCGCTCAGGAGGTCCAGGACCGTTTCGCCTGAAGGCGCCGTATCGGCCGCCCCCACGGGATAGATCCCGCTCGAAAGAATGCTGAAGTCTTCGAAAGCGAGCTGAATGTTGTACATGTTTCCCTTCACGCTCGCTTCTTTCGCACGCCCCGTCATGTTCGCCATGTTCGGAATCGCAATCGCCGCCAGAATCCCGATGATCACGACAACGATCATCAGTTCGACAAGCGTGAATCCTTTTTCTGTGGCTCTCATAATGCTTTCGCCTCGGTGCGGCTGATCTCTCCGGTTGCAAAGGAAAGGCGCGGGCCCACAGTGGACCCGCGCCCGGTTCAGTGAACCTACGAGTTGCTCAGGCTGAGCGAGAGGTACGCGGCCGTGTCGGCGCCGCGGCCCTGAATCGTGTAAGTCGAAACCGTAGCCGCGGTAGCCGCGCAGGCGCCGGCGGTGGCGGCGGCAGCCGCACCCCAGGCAAACGGCGTAGCGGCAGCCGTGAACGGATTGGTCGGGAACGCGCCGCCCGGAAGCAGGTCGGTGATGTCATCGCCGCCCGGCGTGGTCGAGGCGAGCGTTACAGGGTAGACACCGTCGCTCAGCACGTTGAAATCTTCGAACGCGAGCTGAATCGTATGCATGTTGCCCTTGACCCCGGCTTCTTTCGCACGGCTCTGCATGCTCAGGAAGTTCGGGATTGCGATCGCGGCAAGAATACCGATGATGACCACGACGATCATCAATTCGATCAGAGTAAATCCTCGGTTGCCCTTCATGTTGTTTCCCCCTTGGGACTGTCGTCCCAGTGTTTCGAGTTGGTCCCGGCGCCTCTGAAGTCAGCTCTTTCCGGTTGTTTTACCGGGCGCCGGGGTTCCAACCCATGTTTCCAACTGGAATGATGCTTTTGCAATCGGTGTGCCAAGAGGCATCCGCATCATCAGCCGGCCCAAGTACCCTGATATCAAGCGTTTCAGTTTCACGTTGCAGGATGCGTCCCGCGCGCGCGCTGTCCGTGCATCGCACATTGCGAGATTTCGTTTCCCAAGCTGCAATGGTGTTCACTATTGTTCCAGACCGTAGCGCTGGAGCTTGCGGTACAACGTCGATGTATTGATGCCTAAAATGCTGGATGCTTTTCTTTTCTGCCAACCGACGTCGTTCAGGATCCGAATGAGGTGTTGTTTCTCGAGATCCTGCAGAGACATGCTTCCGAGGTCCTGGTCCTCTACCGTTACGGGTTCGTTCCCGAAGTTCCGGATGCGCGGAGGAACGTCGTCCCCTTCGAGCACGTCTTTCTCGTTCAGGATGACCATGCGCTCCACGATGTTCTCGAGTTCGCGCACGTTACCCGGCCAGTCGTACTGCGTGAGCAGTTCGAGAGCGTCGGGGGTCAGTTTTCTCTCACCGTTCGCGGAGAGCGACTTCAGGAAGTGATCGACGAGAAGCGGGATATCGTCCTTCCGATTGCGAAGCGGCGGAAGCGTGAGCGGAATCACGTTCAACCGATAGTAGAGATCGGCGCGGAATCGTCCTTCTTCGATCCCCAGCTCGAGATCGGCGTTCGTAGCGGCGACGACACGGACATCCACGTCGATCGGGCGCGTGCCCCCCACCGGGATGATCTCGCGCTCCTGAAGCACCCGCAGGAGCTTCACCTGAATCGCGGGAGAGCAGTCGCCGACTTCGTCGAGGAAGAACGTGCCTCCGCACGCAACGGCGAAGAGGCCCTCTTTGTCCTTTACCGCGCCCGTGAACGAACCGCGTACATGGCCGAAGAGCTCGCTCTCGAGCAGTGTTTCGGGAAGGGCGCCGCAGTTGATCGATACGAACGGCCCGTCGGCGCGCTTCGAGGCGTAGTGGATCTCTTTCGCGATCAGTTCCTTCCCCGTTCCGGATTCGCCGTGAATCAGCATCGTGGAATCCGTCGGAGCCGCGCGGGCCACGAGATCGAAGACTTCGTTCATCATCGGACTCTTTCCGATCATTTTCTTCGTTTCGTGCTGTATGCGAAGCTGCTTTTTCAGGAACCGGTTTTCTTTCCGAAGGCGCCGGTGTTCGAGCGCCTTCTTCACGACCATTTTGATCTCTTCGTTCTTTGCCTGCTTCGTGAGGTAGTGAAAAGCGCCACGGTTCACGGCCTCGATCGCCGTTTCGAGCGAAGCGTACGCAGTGAGGATTACGACGGGCGTGGTCGGATCGGACTCCTTGACGCCCGAAAGCACTTCGAGACCGTCCATTTCCGGCATATGAATGTCCGTGATGACGAGGTCGAACGAATCGGCCTGCAGTTTCTCGAGCGCAACGCGGCCCGACGTGTATGTCTGCACGTCGAAACCTTCCTTTCGAAGCATGATCGAAAGGAACTGACACATGCTCTCTTCGTCATCGATGATCATGATCTTGCCAGACGCCATCGAACGGTAGCCCCCTATCTAATTATGAGACGAGAAGTTCCTCGCCGGTCCCGACAGCCGCGCCGGGCAGATGCACTGTGAATCTCGTCCCCTTCGCCCCGCTCTCCACGTCGATCCGTCCCCCGTGACTGAGAACGATCTTCTGCGCGATCGACAGGCCGAGCCCCGTCCCCCCCTTCTTCGTCGTGAAGAAAGGATCGAAAAGCTCCGTACGGGCGCTTTCCGCGATCCCGACGCCGTCGTCTTCGAAGACGATTCGCACCCAGTCGCCGTTCTCTCCATCCGTCCCGCCCTCGTGACGCATCGGCGCCCGCTCGAGCCGGATCGCCACCACGCCTCTCTCCTCGATCGCTTCCATCCCGTTTACGGCGAGATTGATGAAGACCCGCCTGATCTGCTCGTCGTCGAGCATGACCACGAGGTCGTTCTCGTCGGTCTCGAAACGCACCGAGACTCCCTTGCGCCGCTTCGGATGGTTCTCGAGGAGCGAGATCATGTCCCGCAGCATCTGCGGAAGGCGAACGCGCACCTTGTTCGTGGGCCGTGGACGCGCGAAATCGAGGAAATCCTCCATGATTCGATGCAGACGATCCGATTCCTTCACGATGAGGCCCAGAAGCCTCACCTGCTCGCCCTGCACGGGGAGTTCGTTCTGCAGCACCTGGATCGAACCGCTGATCGTCGCGAGCGGATTGCGTATTTCGTGGGCGATGCCGGCGGAGAGTTCGCCGATGGCCGCCAGCCGGTCCGACTGCCGTATCTGCTCCTGCATCTTTCGCACTTCGGTCAGATCCTGGAATATCGCGACAACGCCGGCGATCGTCTGATCGTGCGCGTGGAGACACGTTCCCGAGACGCCGATCGGCGTCGAAGTTCCATCCACGCATTCGATGTCGGTTTCTTCGCGCAATACATCCTCGCCACCCGCCAGAATCTCGCGGATCATCTCCAGAAGCCGCGGCGCCCGTCTGGCGAGAATCTCTTCGCAGGTCTCCCCGATCGCGTCGTTCGCCTCCACCCCGAAGATCTGGGCCGCGGCCGGATTGAAATGCACGACGAGTCCGTCGCGGTCCACGCTCAGAAGCCCGCTCGACATCGACCGGAGGATCTGGTCCGTATCGAGATTGACCTGGTGCAGACGGGAACGGACCGCCTTGAGGGCGACCCCCCTCCGGTAAACGCGGAAGGAGAGATACCCGGAAAGCAGCGCGAGAGACAGAAACGTGATCCCGTAGAGCGTAATCTGCAGCGCCACGAGACGCATCGATTCGGCGCCGGCAGCGGGGCCGTCGAACGCGGGGCTCAGAAAGCCCGTCTGTTCCACTCCGAGCAGCATCGCGTAGGCGGCCGTGCAGAGGATCGCGAGAAAGAGCGTGCCGCGCACGAGCAGAAAGGACGAGCCCGCGCTGATTACGAGCACGTAAAGCAAAGCAAGAGGGGAGCTCACTCCCCCCGTGTAATGAACCATGCATGAAACGAGGACGACGTCGATCACAAGTTGGCAGACTGCCTGGAATCGCGGACTTCCCGCCTTCGAGGCAGCGACCCAGTAGGTCAGAGAGAGAACCGCCGTCGCGCAGAGAAGCACGAAGAACGGCGTCTGATCGTCTCCCCCCTTGCCGTGCAGGAGGGCGATCCCGAGCCCGAGCAGAACCGACACCACAAGAAACCGGAAACCGATCCAGGTCTTGAGCGCCTTCCGCGTGACTTCTTCGCCTCGAAACAACGACAAGCGATCGCTCCTTAGTGGGTCCCGGCCATGATGACGTTGACCATCTTGAAGATCGGAAGGTACATGGCGACCACCATCGTGCCCACCATGCCGCCCATGAACACGATCATGATCGGTTCGATGATCGACGTAAGACCGTCGACCGCCGTATCCACCTCTTCTTCATAGAAGTCGGCGATCTTCTCGAGCATGTTGTCGAGCGCGCCCGTGTCTTCCCCGATCGAGATCATCTGGACGACCATGGGCGGGAACACGCCGCTGTGACGGAGCGGTTCGGCGATCGTCTGGCCTTCGCGAATACTGGAACGAGTCGCCATGATCGCGTCGTGCACGACCTGGTTCCCCGAGGTCTTGGCCGTGATGTTCAGGCCGTCGAGAATCGGCACACCGGACGAAATGAGCGTACCGAGGGTTCGCGTGAAACGCGCTACCGCGGCTTTTCGGATGATGTCTCCGATCGCGGGCATGTTGAGAAGGATCTGGTCCGTCTTGAACTTGCCCTTTTCCGTCTTGCGATACTTCTTGAAGCTCCAGACGATCCCCGTGATGACACCGATGATCAGGAACCACTTCGTACGAAGGAAATCGCTGAGCACCATGACGATCTTGGTCGGAAGCGGCAGTTCGCCGCCGAAATCCGAGAACAGTTTCGCGAACGTCGGAATGATGAAGATCAGAAGGAAGCTGGTCGCGAGCAGCGCGATGATAAGAACGACAGAGGGATACATCATCGCGGTCTGCACTTTTCGCTTCAGCGCGTCGAGTTTCTCGAGGAAGGTGGCCAGACGAAGCAGAATGACGTCCAGAATACCGCCGAGTTCCCCCGCTTCCACCATGCTCACGTAGAGATCGGGAAAGATTTCCTTATGCTTCGAGAGACCTTCCGCCAGTGTCGATCCGGATTCGACATCCTTCTGCACGGCCGCGATCACGTCGCGGAAATTCTCTTTCGTGACCTGCTTCGCAAGCGTGTCCAGGCACTGAATGATGGGCAGACCCGCGTTGATCATCGTCGCGAACTGCCGCGTGAAGATGGCCAGATCCTTCGTGCCGATCTTGCCTTTCCTCTTCTTGTCCTTCTTGACGCGCTTCTCCGTTACCGAAGACGTAATGATGCGCCGCTTTCTCAGAATGCTTTGCAGTTCACTCCGATTCTCGACGGTCAGCTCGCCGCTGACGGCTTCTCCCGCGGAGTTTTTTCCCTGCCATGTGAATGTGACCGCCACTTCGTATCCCCCTTCTTACCGGCTGCCCGCTTTGGGGCGACCGCCCGGTCGCGGTCTTTGGCCGGGCCCGTCGTTCGGGCGCGCCAGCATCTGTTCGAATTCCGTCGTGTCGGGGCTGTATTCCAGAGCAGCCTCCCGAGTAAGCGCGCGTCGCTGCACGTGGTGCAGGAGCGACTGATTCATCGTCTGCATGCCGTACTTCGTACCGGCCTGCATCATCCCGTATACC
>JABDJQ010000441.1 GCA_013002425.1 Gemmatimonadota bacterium | reverse complement strand
GAACTCGACATCGTGCGGCGCACGCAACGAATCCGGCGCATTGTCGTGCCGCAACTTCTGAAAGGATAAGACGTGAAGTATAAGATTCTGGGACGCAGCGGTCTTCGCGTGTCCGAGCTGTGCCTCGGCACGATGACGTTCGGAACCGACTGGAATACCGGCGCCGACAAGGCGGAGAGCCGCAGGATGTTCGATCTTTTCGCCGAGCGCGGGGGCAACTTCCTCGATACGGCGAACCTCTATACGAACGGAACGAGCGAGAAATATCTGGGCGAGTTCCTGGAAAGCGACCGGGAACGGTTCGTGCTCGCCACGAAGTATTCGCTGAAGGCGCGCCCGGACGATCCGAACGGCGCGGGGAACGCGCGCAAGAACATGATGCAGTCGGTCGAGGCGAGTCTGAAGCGACTGAAGACCGACGCGATCGATCTCTACTGGGTGCATGCGTGGGACACTCTGACGCCGGTGGACGAGATCATGCGCGGCCTCGACGATCTCGTGCGGCAGGGGAAAGTGCACTATGTGGGTCTCAGCGACGCGCCCGCCTGGATCGCCTCGCGCGCCAATACGATGGCGGATCTGCGGGGCTGGGCGCCGTTCGTCGCGCTGCAGATCGAGTACAGTCTCGTCGAGCGAACGGTCGAGCGCGAACTGATTCCGATGGCGCGGGCGCTCGATCTCGCCGTGACGCCGTGGTCGCCGCTCGGCGCCGGCGTTCTGACGGGCAAGTACCTCGATGGCGGGAAGAAGGAGGGCGTACGTCTGGCGCCCGACAGCTTGCGTCTCAGCGACAGAAACCTGCGAATCGCGCGCGCCGTTCGTTCCGTTGCGGAGAAAACGGGCAGGCCCGACGCGCAGGTCGCGCTCAACTGGCTGCGCGCGCAGGCCGGCGTCATGATTCCGATCCTCGGGGCCCGGAGCGCGGCTCAGCTCGAGCAGAATCTCGACTGCCTGGAATGGACGCTCGAACCCGGGCATCGGGCCGAACTGGACGAGGCGAGCGCGATCGAACTCGGCTTCCCCCACGAGCTCATACATCGGGAGCCGGTCCGCACACTCATTCTGGGGGACAGAGCGGACGCGCTCGACCCGCACAGGGGAGACACGGCCTAAGGCCTTGCGGTTGCTGGGTTTCAGACCGTGTGCTACCCTTCTCCTCTTAAAGGAGAACCGGAACCATGTCCCCCGAACTGTCGAAGACATACGAAGCCGCCTCGGTCGAGCCGAAGTGGCAGGAGCATTGGTATAGAGAGGGTGTTTACCGTACGCGCGTGAACCCCGACAAGAAGCCGTACGTCATCTATATCCCGCCGCCGAACGTCACGGGCGTGCTGCATATGGGGCACGTGCTGAACTATACGATTCAGGACGTGCTTACGCGCTGGAAGCGGATGCAGGGCTTCGAAGCGCTCTGGCTCCCCGGCCTCGATCACGCCGGCATCGCGACGCAGAACGTCGTCGAAAAAGCGCTCCGCAAAGAGGGTGTTTCCCGTCACGACCTCGGCCGCGAGAAGTTCGTCGAACGTGTCTGGGAATGGAAAGAGGAGCACGGCGGGACGATTCTCGAACAGTTCCGGAAGCTCGGTTCCTCGTTCGATCTCGACCGTCTGCGATTCACGCTCGACGACGGCTACAGCCGCGCCGTGCTCGAAGTCTTTGTTCGTTTACACAAAAAGGGTCTCGTCTATCGCGGCAACTATATCGCGAGCTGGTGCCCGCGCTGTCACACCGTGCTTTCCGACGAAGAAGTCGATCACGTCGAACGAAACGGCAAGCTCTGGCACGTGCGCTATCCGCTGGCGGACGGCTCCGGCCACCTCGAGGTGGCCACCACGCGCCCCGAGACGATGCTGGGTGATACCGGTGTCGCGATCCACCCCGACAATCCGAAGACGAATCATCTGAAGGGGAAGAAGGCGCTGCTGCCGCTCCTCGATCGGGAACTGCCTATTGTAGAAGACGAGCGCGTCGACCCCGAGTTCGGAACCGGCGCTGTCAAGATGACGCCCGCGCACGATCCGCTCGACTTCGAAATCGGCAAGGACCACGGCCTCGAGCCGATCAAGATCTTCGAACCGGACGCGACGGTGAAGGAGGGGATCGGGCGCTTCGGCGGCCTCTCGCGCGAAGAGGCGCGCAAGGAAGTGCTGAAGGATCTCGAAGCCGGCGGCTTCCTCGTGAAGGACGAAAAGCACAGGAACTCCGTCGGGATCTGCTATCGATGCGAAACCGTCGTCGAGCCGTGGCTCTCCGAGCAGTGGTTCATCGCGATGAAGCAGCTTGCCGAGCCCGCGGCGAAAGCCGTGCGCGACGGTGAGGTCACGATCTTCCCCGAGCGCTGGGAGAAGGTCTACTTCCACTGGATGGACAATATACGCGACTGGTGCGTTTCGCGTCAGCTCTGGTGGGGGCATCGCATTCCCGCCTGGTACTGCACGGCGTGCGACACGGTGCACGTTTCGATCGAACCGCCGGCCGCCTGCACGAACTGCGCGAAGACCGCGTTTCGCCAGGACGAAGACGTGCTCGACACGTGGGCGAGTTCGTGGCTCTGGCCGTTCGCCACGCTCGGCTGGCCGGAGAAGACACCGGAACTGAAGTACTTCTTTCCGTCGGACATTCTGGTCACGGGAAGCGAGATCATCTTCTTCTGGGTCGCGCGCATGATCATGGCGTCGATCGAATTCATGGGCGAGGTGCCGTTCAAAGAAGTATTCCTGCACGGGATCGTCCGCGATCAGAAGGGCCGCAAGCTCTCGAAGTCTCTCGGGAACTCGCCCGACACGCTCGAGATCCTGAAGAAATACGGCGCCGACGCGGTTCGCTTCTCGACCATTCTGACGACGCCGAGCGGTCAGGACGCGATCTTCTCCGAAGAGAAGCTCGACACCGGCCGCCGGTTCGCGAACAAGATCTGGAACGCGACGCGGTTCGTGATGCCGCACATTCAAAACGTGGACGGGCTTTCGTCCGCGCCCGCTTCGCTGCCGCTCCCCGAACGGTGGCTGCTGAGCCGGCTCACGGAAGTGCAGGGGACCGTGACCGCGCACCTAGAGAAGTCGAGCCTGAACGAAGCGGCCTACGCCGTGTACGACTTCCTGTGGCACGACTACTGCGACTGGTTCGTCGAGATGTCGAAGGGGTCGATGGCGGACGAGAAGAACGTGGCTACGCGTGAAACCCTGCTGCACACGCTGCGCGAAGGAGTGCGGCTTCTCGCCCCGTTCATGCCGCACCTGAGCGAAGAACTCGGCACGCATCTCGGCTTCGACGGCCTCGTCTCGCTGTCCGCATGGCGGGACGGCGCGGGCGGGTTCCGCGACGCCGAAGCCGAGAACGAGATGGAGATCGTACAGGAACTCGTGACCGCCATTCGTACGATCCGCTCGGAATCGAACGTTCCGCCGAACGAGCGCGTAAACGTGTACGTCCGTTTTCTCGACGATACGGCCAGAGGCCCCGCGGATCGTGAGAGGGAGCACGTGCTCGCTCTCGCGAAGGCCGATCATCTGCACCTCGACGGTTTCGACGAGAAGCCCGCGGGCTGCATCGCGATGGTCACGCGTCGCATGGAAGTCGCGGTGCCGCTCGAAGGGCTCGTCGATCTCGATAAAGAGCGCGAGCGCCTGCAGAAGGAGGTCGAGAGGCTCACGGGACTGCTCGCGAGCGTCGAGAAGAAGCTCGGGAACGAAAACTACGTGAAGCGCGCGCCGGAAGAAGTCGTGGCGAAGGATCGTGAGCGCGCGACGCGAACGGCGGAAATGCTGGGCCGGGTGGAACAGAACCTGGCGAGCCTCTCTTGATCAATCGCCCCACTCCCCCGGAGGGAAACCGATGATGAATCCCCGCATTCTTTTGACGCGCGCCGGCGCTCTCGGCGCCGCCGTCTTCCTGGCGGGCCCCGGCCTCTACGCGCCCGCATCGGCGGATGTTGCCGTCACCGTGTACAACCGCGACCTCGGACTCGTTCGCGAAACGCGCACGATCGAGCTCGAAGGCGCCGAGCCCGTCTACTCCTACGAAGACGTGGCGGCGCGGATCGACCCGACGTCGGTTCACCTGCGCGCCTCCGACGGGAAGGCGCTTACGGTGCTCGAACAGAACTTCGAATTCGATCTGCTTTCGTCAGACAAACTCTATCAACGCTATCTCGAAAGCCGGGTCGACCTCTTTCTCGAAGAGGGCGAACTGATCACCGGCACGCTCCTCTCCACGTCCGGCTCCGATTTCATTCTGCGGGGAGACGACGGTTCGTCCGTAAGCGTAGTCAGCAAGGACCAGGTGGCGCGGGTGGATCTCAAAGGCTCCATCGACGGCTTCTATACGCGGCCGACGCTCGTCTGGCATCTGAAGGGCGCGGGCGGTTCGCGGAACGTGGAACTCGAGTATCTGACGGGCGGCATGTCGTGGCACGCGGAGTACGTTGCGCTCGTGAACGAGAAGAACGACGGCATCGACCTGGCGGGGTGGGTGTCGGTCGAGAACCGTTCGGGCGCCGATTACAAAGACGCGCGTCTCAAGCTCATGGCCGGCGACATTCACCGGGCCGGCCGGGACGTCATGCAGGCGATGCCGCGCGGAATGGACATGGCGATGGCCAAAGAGTCGTCGGTCGAAGAACGCGAGATCTTCGAGTATCATTTATATGAAATCAAACGACCGACGACACTGCAGGACAGCCAGGTGAAACAGGTTTCGTTCGTGCCGAACACGAAAGTGCCCGTTGTGAAGGAGTTCGTCTACTACGGGCAGCGGGGCGGGTCGAAGGTGAGCGTGGAACTGTTCTTCGACAACAGCGAGAAGAGCGGTCTCGGCATCGCGCTCCCTGCCGGCGTGGTGCGCGTTTTTCAGGACGACGGACGGGGCGGCTCGGAATTCGTCGGCGAAGACCGTAT
>JABDJQ010000410.1 GCA_013002425.1 Gemmatimonadota bacterium | reverse complement strand
TGCCATTGCGATCGCCCCAGAGCGTTCCGGCCTGCGGGCTCGCGTCGCCGCGGGCGGGATTCAACGGCTCCCAGTCGACTGCGGACACGGGAACGATTTCGATGCCGGAGGCCGCGGTCGTGTTCGGGGCGATGCGATCGGTCGCGTCTTCCGCGACTGCGCAGGACGCGGCGGTCAGCGCGCCGCAGACCGCGAGTGACGTGAGCGCGAAAGCGGATCTGAATCGGGTCATGGATATCTCCGTTGCGGTTGTTGGTTTATGAGTAAAACAGTTGAGCCGCCTGCTGCCCGTCCGACTGCTCCGGGGAGCAAGCCTCGGCCTGCCACGCTCAGTTTCCGACGACGACCTTGCCCATCGCCTTCCCGCTCTCCAGACGGGCGTATGCCTGTCCGGCTTCTTCGAGCGAAAAACTCGTTTCGTCGAGCACGGATTTCAGCCCGCCGGATTCGGCGATTTTCGCGACTTCGCGCAGAATCTTCGCGTGCGCCTCCCGCTTGTGATCATGCAGCATCGGAATCAACATGAAGACGACGTGCAGCGAAAGCCCCTTGAAATGGGCGAGAGTCAGGTCGAGTTCGAGGAGCGAAACTGTCGAAGCGATCTGAGCGTTCAGAGCGGCGGCCTCGAACGATTTCGTCATGTTGGCGCCGCCGACCGAATCAAACACGAGATCGAACCCCGCGCCGCCCGTGTGCTGCGCGACATAGCCCTCGACGGACTCGGTCCTGTAGTTGATCGGAGTCGCGCCGAGCTGCGCGATCAGGGCCGTCTGTCTGTCGCCGCCGCCTGTCGAATACACTTCAGCTCCCCAATGTTTTGCGAGCTGCAGCGCCACATGGCCGACGCCGCCGGAGCCGCCATGCACGAGCACTTTCTGCCCGCGCTTAATGCCCGCGCGCGTGAGCCCTTCGTAAGCCGTGATCGCGACCAGCGGAAGCGCGGCTGCCTCGCGCATGGACAGATTCGAGGGCTTCTTCGCGATCAACCTGCTGTCGGCCGCGATGGATTCCGCCAGCGTGCCCGGCAGATCGGCCAGACCGCCGGCGCACCCGTAGACCTCGTCGCCGGCCGCAAAGCCTTCGACGCCGTCGCCGACCGCCTCGACCGTGCCGGCGAAATCCATCCCCAGGATGGCGGGCGTCTGCGGGGAAAACGGCAGGTCTGCGCCCATCTGTCGAATCATCGTGTCGACCGTGTTCACGCTCGACGCAGCGATCCTGACGAGAACGTGCCCGGCTTTCGCCTGCGGCGTCTCGACTTCTGTCATTTCGAAGGGAGCATCGGCTCCGTATTTCTTCAAGGTCATGGCTTTCAAAATTGCTCTCCTGAGTGTCTGTGATTTCCGGTATGAAAGGAGAGCGTACGCTTCTGGCGCAGTATTGACAAGTACCCACATTTTTGTAAGTATTGAGAAATCTCGAATAACTCAGAGGGTAAAAAATGGCTCGGAAATACAGCTGGAAGACCGGATGTGATGTCGAAGCGACGCTGAGCGTCATCGGCGGGCGATGGAAGCCGGTGCTCGTCTGCCATCTGCTCGGCGGGAAGAAGCGCTTCGGGGAACTGCGGCGACTCACGCCGAATGCGACCGAGCGCATGATCACGCTGCAGCTGCGCGAGCTCGAGGCGGACGGCGTCGTTTCACGCGAGGTCTTCGCGGAAGTGCCGCCTCGTGTCGAGTACGACGTGACGGAATTCGGCCGCTCGCTCGAAGACATCCTGGTTCTCATGCAGCAGTGGGGCAGCGC
>JABDJQ010000395.1 GCA_013002425.1 Gemmatimonadota bacterium | reverse complement strand
GTCGCGCTCGTCGAAAGTGCCGCGAGTCATACTCGTGATCCGCGGGGAAAGCGGCCCGCGCGTCGTGCTCTCCATCGGCGAGAACAAGAGCGGACCGTTGCGCGCGGGCGAAGACTTCTCGAACTGGAAGGTGAGCGAGATCGGCGTCGAGAAGGTCTATCTCGAGAAGAGCGGAATCCGTCTCACTCTTCCGATTCCTTGAACCGTAACACATAGAAGAGCAGAACGAGTCCGCAGAGCAGCGCGGCTTCGATCGACCAGGCGAGCGTGATCGGAAATCCGAAGAACGCGTGCGCCTGCGCCGGCCACAGGTCGAGCGGATAGTCGTGTGACCGCCCCGCCCGCGGAGCGATCGACTGCACCGCCGCCATCGCATGAGCGGTGAGTCGCGTCCGTCGCCAGTCGTGCCAGGTTTCTTCCCGCGTTACCGTGCGATCGACCGAAAGCAGTCCCGCTTCATGAAGCGGGCGCGAAAGCTCCGTCAGTCCTCCCAGATGCCACAGCACCCCGAGCACCTGCACACCGACCGAAACGACGATCAAGCCCCGCGCGAAGAACCGTGTTTTCCCTTTCATGGCCTCCAGGCGGAACATGGCCGGAGCCAGCAGGAACGGGATGGCCGGGATCAGAAAACGAGGCCCCCATGTATAGGCGTGAAACCACCACGACGCGTAGAGACAGAGAAGCGATGCCGGGATTCCCACGGCGAGCAGCGCCCCGCCTCGATGAGCCCGTTCGAGCTTCCGCATGCCGAAGAGCGCGAGGATCAGAACGGGTGAATAGAGGAACACCGACTCGCCCGGGCTCGCGATCAGGCCCCAAAGGCCCTCGAAGAACGGCGTCGTGAATCCGCCGGTGCGCCACCGGTAGACGTCGAAGAGCGATCCGAATCGCCACCAGTTGAAAGAGAGCGAGAGCAGAAAGAACGCGATCGTAAAGCCGGCGGCCATGCGCGCCAGCGCGCCGACCCGGCCCTGTCGCATGCGCACGAGAAGGTAGAGCGGGAGCCACGGGAGTGCAACGACGCCCGTGACGCGGAACGAGGCGACCACGCCGGCGAGAAAACCGGCAAGAAGGATGTCACGCGGCCGTCCCGTGCGCGTGAAGCGCGTGACGAGCCATACGGCGGCCAGAAGCGCCGCCATCTGGGGTACCTCGGTCCAGCTTCGCTTGGTATACGGCCAGAGGATCGTGGCGGAAGCGAACAGCAGTGCGCCCGCCTGTGATGTCCGGGCCCCCAGGCCGAGTTCGCGCAGCCAGAAGAAGAAGATCGCGATCGCGATCGCCGCGAGCAGCGGGCTGACCATGCTGGCGAGCGCCCCCTCGAGATAGACCTGCGAGGCGGGCTCGACCCAGCCGGCGCTCACGGCGTACCGTGCGACGGCGCACGCCGGCACGAAGAGGAGGGAGTGCAGGGGTTCGAACTTCGCGTAGCTCCGGCTGTCTTTCGGAGAAACGAACGTGAGCTGGCCGAACGACGGGATCGCGAGCGTTCCCTGCTGGACGAGCGCCCTCGCCGACTGCAGTTTGATGTGCGAGTCGTTTACGTAGAGACGCCCCCCGCTCGTCATCAGGAAGAGCGCGAGGGCGAGAATTCCGAGAAGGATGCCTCGTTTCCGGTCCGTCATGCGGGGAACATAAGGGAGCGCGGGATTCGATACAAGCGTTTCTCCCGTGCGCACGCACGGCATTGTGCCGGGCGGACAAAGCCACAGGAATTGTAGTTTGTGGACCCCGGGAGCAGTTTGATGTTGCAAGGCTGTTAAACTGATTCAAAGTAATATTCTCCTCGTCACACTTAAAGTGTTATGCGACGTATTGACCTACGTTTTGTGTAGGTTTGATTTCACCCCGTCTGTAAACATAGTAGTCGCTTGAAATGAGGCGCCTAAGTCGATGCCATTGCGTCTGTTAGCGGGTACGAACTTCCCACCGGTTTGGCATGCAACTTGATAAGTTATTGGATTGAAAACAACAGTGTGTGTCAGACAGATCTGACCCCCTGCGCAGCTCGTGATCACGCTTCATCATGAGCCAAATCGATAAGGGATCCATAACTACCCTGGGTTTCCAAGTTGCGTGCACGGTCCAGCGGGGGGTCGTTTTGAAGCCGGTCTTCGGACCGGCTTTCTTTTTGCCCGTTTCCCCTGCTAAGCTCCCGACATGAAAGCGCTTGTCATCGTCAATCCCCGCGCCGGGATCGCGCGGGACCGCCAGAAGATCGCGCGGCAGGTCGAGAGCGCTCTTCCCGACTGTGAAGTCGAAATCGCGACCCCGGGGAGTATTGCGGGCTTGCGCGAGACGGTGACCGGAGCCGTGTCGCAGGGAACCGGGCTCGTGATCGCGGTCGGAGGCGACGGAACCGTGCACGAGGTGGGCCGGCACCTGATCGGTACCCGGACGGCGCTCGGCATTCTGCCTCTCGGTTCGGGAAACGGGCTCGCCCGGGGACTCGGCATCGGCTTCACCGCGAAACAGGCGCTCGACGTGCTCCGTGACGGGGGGGAGCGCACGATCGACGTCGGCTACGTCAACGACGAACCGTTCTTCAGCGTTTCCGGCATCGGGTTCGACGCCGCGGTCGGGGAGGGTTTCGCGAAGAGCAAAGTGCGGGGCATCCTGCCCTATCTCAGTATCGCCGCCCGCGAGTCGATTCAATTCAAGCCCGTGGAGGTATCGATCCGGTTCGGCGGACGTGAAATCGTGGCGAAAGTGCTTCTGGTCGCGGTTGCGAACACGGACGAATTCGGGTCCGGAGCGAAGATCGCGCCGAACGCCGATCCGTCGGACGGTCTGCTCGATGTCGTCGTAATACGAAACGTGAACGTGCTCGAAATGCTCGCGAACTCGCCCCGGCTCTTCGACGGCTCGATTCAGGAAGCGGGTCCGGTCGAGATGTACCAGGCGAGCGAGATTCGGATTCTGCGGCCGCAGTCCGCTCCTCTCCATGTGGACGGCGAACCGCTCGCGCAGGGCCCTGTTCTTCATTACAGTGTGGCGCGAGGCGCTCTCCGCGTTCGAGTCCCGAACGCGCCGTGAACGAGAGACCGAACCGCTTGCGATCCGCACGAGGCTCCGTTAGGGTATCTCGCATGAACTTCCGTACGATCACGATTCACGATGCGCTTCCCTGTGCGGCCCGGGCGTTCGCCGCGGTCGTCGCCGGCGCGTGTTTTCTCGCGGGAGCCGGTTGCGGCGGTCTCGACGACTCGATCGCAACGACGGTCAGGCCCATGGGAACGGATGAAGTGTGGAGCGCGACCTCGCCCCGCATCGAGATGCAGTCCGGAACGCCCTTTTCGATCGCCAACTATCGTTCGAAAATCTATCCGTACTCCGCGGAGCTGGCGGTCGGGAGCGACAGCGGCGTCCGCCCGAAAGTGATGGTGCAGGGGACCGAGGACGGAGAGCTTTTCAATCAGCAACTCTTTTTGAGTTTCGGCACCGAGGGCGGTTTCCGGCCGACGAGCGCCACGTTTGCGCCGCTGGCCGACCATCCCGGCTACTACGAAGCGACCGACCTCGACATTCCGATCGAAGTGCGGGTGAACGGGAAGAAGCACGAGACGGCCATGACGATTTCCCCGCTCCTCCGCTGCCGCGACGGGAAAGTGCAGTTGCGTTACTCGTCCCCGAACGTGCGCGAAGGCAGGTTCCCGGCGATCGGCGTTCCCTTCATACTATATGACGCCGACGCAAACGGTATTTTCGACTCGAGCGACGTGCTCGTGATCGACCACAACGGCGACGGCTTCTTCGACGGGAACCGCAACAGTGTCGAACGCTACGCTCTGTTCGAACCGTTCGACCTCGGCGGCCACTCCTACGTCGTCGCCTCGGTAGAGTGGGACGGTTCCCGCGTGCAGTGGGGCGATTCCGACGTTCCGGCGGTTCCGCGCGACCCGCTCCTCGTCGGCGAACGCGCTCCCGACTTCACGCTTCCCGACCCCGGCGGGAACCTCCTTACGTTTCACGAAGTGCGCAGCGGGAAGCCGGCGCTCCTTTCGTACTGGGCCACATGGTGACCCGGGTGCGTTGAGGAGTCTCCTCAACTCGCGAAACTGCAGGATGACTACGAGGATCGACTCGCTGTTTTCGGTGTGAGCTACGACGATTCGGCGGCGGCGGTGACGCGCTTCTTCGAGGAGAAGGGATATACGTATCCCGTCGTCATGGACACGCGCATGGGCGGCGTGACGGGGTCTCTCTATCAGGTGGGCGGCATTCCGACGCTCTTTCTGATCGGGGCGGACGGCGCCGTGTTCGAGCGTCGCATCGGTTTCGAACCGGGCGACGAGCGTGATCTGCGAAACGCCGTGGAACGCCTTCTGGCGGCTCGATGACGGGGCGCTCCCGCGCCTTCGCAACTTACGCGGCCGGGACTCTCCTGTTCGTTCTTTTCTTCCAGTTGACCGTGCGTTCGATCGGCAACGCATTCCCTTCAACCGACACGACGCTGTTCGACGAGAAGCTGGGCGAGCTCTCCGAAAGCGCCGTCCCGCACGACGTCATCTTCGTCGGTTCGAGTCGCGTATACCGGCACGTTCACCCCGCCACATTCGACTCCGTGCTCGCCGCGCACGATATCATCGTCCACTCCTACAACCTGGGGTCGCCCGGCACGAACGCGTTCGAAACGCCGTCTCAGATTCGCACGATACTGGAGCGCGATCGGGAAGATCGTATTCGGTGGGTGTTCGTCGCGCTCGAAGGGCTCGAGTGGAACATGGAGGAGATGAACCTCGCGAGCGACCGGGTATCGCGCTATTTCGACTGGCGGACTTTTCTGCGGGCGGCCCGGCTCCTGCGGGCGAACGAGACGCTCGCGAACGAAGATCGGCGCCGCGCGCTGCTCGATCGCGTGCCGCCCCTCTTCCGCAACATGACGGCGTATGCCCGCGGCGGGAACTGGCTGCGCGAACAGATCGAACCGGGGCGCTCGCACGCTTCGCCGCTGCTTGCACGACATGAAAACGGCTTTCAGTCCCTCGACACGGCGTACGCATACTCGGAAGGAACCGTACGCGCGAGCCTCGACGAGAGAATCGAAACGTACGAACGAAACCGCGAGAAGCGCGCGCTGCGAAAGAGAGCGCGGGGCGGGCGGGACTCGACAGAAGTATCGCACCAGGCGTCCGTACTCCGCGATCTTCTGCGCGAGATCGAGGAGATCGTGCGGGCGCATGGCGCTGAAGTGGTTTACTTCGAGCGAAACTTCGGTTCGGGTGCGCCCGACCTGGAAGCGATGAAGCAGGAGGGAGTCATCGATCACCTGATCTCGCTCGAAGATCCCGCGCGTTACCCGGTTCTGCATGACGAGAGTCACCGGTTCGACGGCGGGCACTACGACGAGGAAGGCGCGAAGCTGCTGACCCGTTATCTGGCGGAGGCTTTCGTCCCGATCGCGCGGGGGAAGGGCGGGGGGCTTTGATCTTCACGGAGCTTCGTTTTCTCGTCTTCTTCGCGATCGTTCTCGGCGTGCACTGGGCGCTCCCGCGCAACCGGCCGCGCAAAGTCTGGCTTCTGGCCGCGAGCTATGTCTTCTATGCCGCCTGGGACTGGCGATTCCTGAGTCTCATCCTGGGGTCCACGATCGTCGACTATATCGTGGGCATCAAGCTCGACGGCGACAGGGCGCCGCGCGTACGACGCGCGTGGGTCTCCGTAAGCGTGATCGTGAACCTGTCACTGCTTGCGGTCTTCAAATACTTTCATTTCTTCGCGGACTCCGCCGCCGCGCTCCTGCAGACGCTGGGACTCGCGATCGAACCGTCGTCACTCCGCATCATCCTGCCTGTCGGGATCAGTTTCTATACGTTTCAAACGATGAGCTACTCGCTCGACATCTATCGAGGCAAGCTGCGCGCCACGCGTGATTTCCTCGACCTCGCACTCTTCGTCGGATTCTTCCCGCAGCTTGTCGCCGGGCCGATTGTCCGCGCGCGCGATTTTCTGCCGCAGCTGACTCGCAGACGGGCCGCTTCGGATGTCGCTTTTCGGCCCCTTCTGCTGCTCTTTCTCTCCGGCTTTTTCAAAAAGGCGTGCATCTCAGACAACATCTCAGGCGTCGTCGACACCTACTTTACGGATCCGTCCGCATACGACGCCATGAGCGCATGGATCGCGGTGCTTCTCTACGCCGTGCAGATCTACTGCGACTTCTCCGGCTATTCGGACATGGCGATTGCGACGGCCGGATTTCTCGGCTACTCGCTCTGTGAAAACTTCGCATTTCCCTATTTTGCGGGAAGCATCCAGGACTTCTGGCGGCGTTGGCACATCAGTCTGTCGTCGTGGCTGCGCGACTACCTCTACATTCTGCTCGGCGGCGGTTACGGCGGAAGGCTCTTCCGCTATCGCAATCTGATGCTCACCATGCTCCTGGGAGGCTTGTGGCACGGTGCGGCCTGGCGTTTCGTGATCTGGGGCGGGCTGCACGGTCTTGCCCTGATCGTGCACCGGGAGTTTCACGATCGATTGCGCGGCCGTTCGTTCCGTGTGCCGGCGCCGGTCGGCGTTCTCCTGACGTTCTGGTGGGTCGGACTCACGTGGATTTTCTTCCGCGCGACGGACTGGCAGTCGGCGTTCGTGG
>JABDJQ010000388.1 GCA_013002425.1 Gemmatimonadota bacterium | reverse complement strand
ATCTATACCCTGCTGCTCTTCGCGATTCTCGCGTGCAATGGAGAGAGCGTGGGGAGGGCGTTCCGTGCTCTGACATCCGGTCGCCGGCCGGCGAGTGCAACCCTCGGTCAGCGGGCGAAGGTGACGATCGCGGCGCTCGTCGGCATGGGCATGCTCTTCGTCTGCGACCAGTTGCTCGTCAACTTCTTCGGGCATGGCGCGGGCTGAGTCGCGCAGCCATCCTGACGGGCTTCCTGCTGCAAGCCGATAAGAGATGAGCGGACCTCGCGAATCCGGTACCATTCCAGGCGGACACCGGGTCAGCATGCGAGGTGCATATGACGAAGAAGGACTCATCCCCGGCCCGCGCCGGCATTTTTCTTCCTCCGTCCGAGGGTCGCTCGTATCCGATGGGGCGCATCCGTGCTCTCTTCAAAGCGGACGGCGCCGAAACACGCCATCGCTATTCGATCCCCGAAGGGCTCTTTCGTTCTGGTGCCGGGCGGAGTCACGCACGACTTCCAGAACAGAGGGGACAGCCGGGCCGGCGCGCTCAACTGGTTCGAGGAGAACCCGCCGGGGGACGCATGAAACGTGATTCGCGAGTGAATGGAGGCGCGGCCTGAAGCATACGATCGGAAACAGACTTTGCCGGTACGAACGCGGCGCGTTTGTCCCTGATGAAACCGGCGGGATCAATTCGTTTCTGATGACGGATGCGAGGCGCCGCGTGCTCGCCACATAGGAGGGAGAAATGGGCAAGTATCTCTTGCAGGGTAACTACGCGGGCGACGGCATCAAGGGCCTGCTCAAGGAGGGGGGCACACGCCGTCGCTCCGCCGTCGAAAAGCTGCTGCACTCGGTCGGGGGAAGCGTCGAAAGCATGTACTACGCGTTCGGCGAGTCGGACTTCTGCATTATCGTCGACGTGCCGGATCACGTGAGTGCGATTGCCGCGATCCTCGTTGCGAACGCGAGCGGGGCCGTCAAAGTCAGGACCACGGTCCTCGTTTCGACCGAAGACGTCGACAGGGCCGTGAACATGACCACCGACTACGCGCCGCCGGGGCGCTAGAGCGCCGACCCGCTCCCGCCCGAAGCGCAGACGTCCAGGGCCGGTTCTCCTCGCCGCGCCGAAAAAAAGCAGAAAAAAAGGGCCGGAGGGAATCCGGCCCTTTACTCGCGAAATTTATGTCTGCCTACGCGGTCTGGTGCGACTTCAGCAGCAGCGTCGTCGGATCGAGGTCGACGCCCATCTCGTCCACTTCCTTGCTGTCGTGATCTTTCAGGAGCCGGAGACGGATGTAGTCGTCGGTCGGATCGAGGTAGATCTTGACGGCAATGAACGGATCGAACTGCTCTACCGGATCGGGGTAGCCGAGTTCGTTCTTCTTCGTGTCGCGATGAGAGAGGGCCGAGAGCCAGACTTCGCAGTCCATCTCTTCCGCCAGCTGCTTCACGGCGCGCATCTCCTCTTCACCGCTCGAAGCGAACGGGAAGTTGTCGACGAGCACGGCATCGACCTTGAAATCGGCGTGGTCGCGCAGGAAGCGCGCGACACCGACCATGCGGTCGACGGAAAAACTCACGTCTTTGTACGAGTGAATGTGGCGGTTCTGTTCGACCATGAGCCGCACCTCGTCAGGGTGTTCGAGATGAGTCGACTTGGCGAGCTCGACGAACATCTTGTCGTAGAAGTTGCGGACGGCTTCCACCGTGTTGTTGACGGTCATGTGCAGGACTTTGCGCTTGCGCATGGCGTCGTCGAGGGCGACGTCCACGAGAAACGCGGTCTTGCCGACGCCGGCGCGCGATATCACGACGCCGAGGTTTCCGCGGCCGAGGCCGCCATGCGTCGATTTCTCAAAAATCCGGAGCGGGCTCCGCTCATTGACTTCCTTACGATACACTGGCGCCCTCCTTTTCGGCTCGCTTCTTCTTGATGTCTTCGATCACGCCCTCGGAGAGGTCGCGCGGCACGGGTGCGTAGCGACAGAACTCCATCGTGAATTCCGCTTTCCCCTGCGTGGCGGAGCGGAGCGACGTAGCGTAACCGAACATCTCCGAAAGCGGGACTTCGGTGTCGATGCGGACGAATTCGTTCTCGTCCGTCGTTCCGATGATGATGCCGCGGCGTTGCATGACGGTGCGGAGCATCTCGCCTTGAAACTCGCTCGGACCTTCGAGCGTAACGTTCATGACCGGCTCGAGCAGGATCGGTTTCGCGCGATGATAGACGTCGCGGAACGCGCCGCGGCCTGCGGCCTGGAACGCGTTGTCGCTGGAGTCGACCGAGTGCGACGCGCCGTCCGAGAGGACGACCCGGAATCCCACGACCGGGAAGCCGATGAGCTGACCTTCGGCCGTCATCGCCTTGAAGCCCTTTTCGACGGCCGGGATGTATTCCGTCGGAATGTTCCCGCCCTTGACTTCGCTCACGAATTCGAACTCGCCTTCCGGCAGCGGTTCCACATAGCCCTGCACGCGCCCGAACTGACCGGAACCACCGGTCTGTTTCTTGTGCGTGTAGTTGTAGTCGGCCCGCTCCGTGATCGTCTCACGGTATTTGACCTGAGGCGCTCCCGTAATGACTTCGGCGCCGTATTCGCGCTTCATGCGCTCGATGTAGACGTCGAGGTGAAGCTCGCCCATGCCGGAGATGATCGTCTCGCCGCTCTCCTCGTCGGACTGCGCGACGAACGTCGGATCTTCGCGCACGAAGCGCGCGATCGCTTTCCCCATGTTCCCCTGCGCCTTGCGATCCTTCGGCTTCACCGAAAGCGAAATCACGGGCTCGGGAACGTGCATCGATGTCATCGAATAATCGAAACCGTCGGCCGTGAACGAGTCGCCTGACGCGCAGTCGACGCCGAAGAGCGCGACGATGTCGCCCGCGCGCGCGGCTTCGATCTCTTCCATCTCGTCCGAATGCATGCGGACCAGACGGCCCACGCGCACCTTCTTGCCGGTGCGGCTGTTCCAGACGGTGTCGCTCTTGTTGATCGTTCCCTGGTAGATGCGGATATAGGTCAGCTGACCGTACGAACCGTCTTCCAGTTTGAACGCGAGCGCGAGTACCGGATCGTCCGGGCTGTTCGAGACTTTGATGCGCTTGTCCTCGTCCTCGAAGCTGATGGCTTCGTTGACGACTTCAGTCGGATTCGGCAGATACGAAACGACGGCGTCGAGCAGTTTCTGCACGCCGCGGTTCTTGTATGCGGACCCCATGAGGACCGGCGTGAGATCGAGCGAGAGCGTCCCGGTGCGGATCGCGTCGTGGACGGCGTCTTCGGTGACCTTGTCCTCGAGGATCGCTTCCATGAGCTCTTCCGAGAACAGGGAGACGGCGTCGAGCATCTCTTCGCGCGCGGCGTCTGCTTCGGCCTGCATGTCGGCCGGAATGTCCTTCTCGATGATATTCTCGCCGTTCTCGCCCTCGAAGTAGTAAGCCTTCATCTTGACGAGGTCGACGACGCCTTCGTGGTCCGACTCGAGTCCGATAGGCAACTGCAGCATGACGGCGTTGTGGCCGAGCTTGCTGCGGAGCTGTTCCGTGACTTTCTTCGGATTCGCGCCCGAGCGATCGCACTTGTTGACGAATGCGATACGCGGCACGTTGTAGCGTTTCATCTGGCGATCGACCGTAATCGACTGCGACTGGACGCCGGCTACGGAGCAGAGGACGAGCACGGCGCCGTCGAGCACGCGCAATGCGCGCTCCACTTCGATCGTGAAGTCGACATGACCCGGCGTGTCGATGATGTTGATGTGATGGCCGTCCCACTCGCAGTAGGTCGATGCGGACTGAATGGTGATCCCGCGCTCGCGCTCGAGGTCCATGGAGTCCATCTTCGCGCCCACGCCGTCCTTCCCACGCACATCGTGGATTTCGTGAATCCGCTGTGTGTAGAACAGGATGCGCTCGGTGAGCGTGGTCTTGCCGGAATCGATATGAGCGCTGATTCCGATGTTTCTCAGTTTTGCAATTTCGTGTTTCATCTTCATTCCCACGAGCCGTTTTCGCCATGCAAAAGCCCCTGACTGTGGCCAGGAGCGAGGCTACTTCACGGATTCGAGTGAAGGAGTTCGTGTTACCTCCCCCCGCCAGAGGGGGGAGCGCGGCTGATCTATTTGGAAACTAGTCCTATATTATAGAGGGCGGAAATGGCCTGTGCAACTTATTTTCTTTTCAGGGCTCGCAGCCGACTCCGGGGGGCGGAGGAGCCGGACTACCACTTAAGGTTTCCCTTTCCCGGCCCTTACGGTATCATCTCCTGCGGAAACAGCTAGGAAAGGAAAGCACTTTGTCACAAGCCGTGAATGACCTGATCAAAAAAGTCGCCGAGGAGGCGGCTTCAGAAGTCGATTCCACCCCGGAACCGAAGCTGAGCGTCGAGGACGTGAAGTGGCCGATCGACGTCAAGATCGGCCGTGGCCTCGAAGGGGCGATCGCCGCTACGAGCAAGATCGGCTATGTAAACGGGCAGAAGGGCTGGCTGGTATACGCAGGCTACAACTGCTTCGATCTGGCTCAGCACTCGACATACGAGGAAACCGCGTTCCTGCTTCTTTACGGCAAGCTGCCGACCTCGAAAGAGCTGAGCGACTTCTCCGCGAAGCTGGTACGCCATCGTTCGATCCCGGAGAGCGTCGTCGAAGTGATGCGCCATCTGCCGGTCAAAGAGGCGCACCCGATGGGGATTCTGCGGACTGCCGTATCGGCCGCCGGCAACTTCGCGTCGGACTCCGACAATGTTTCCGTGGATGCGGAGCGCGAGGTTTCCATCCAGTTGATCGCCGAATTCCCGACGATCGTGGCCGCGATCGGCCGGATTCGCCAGGGCAAGGATCCGATTGCCCCGAACCCGGATCTCGGGCACGCCGCGAACTTCCTCTACATGCTGACGGGCGAAGTCCCGGATGAAGACGCAGCGCGCGTCATGGACGTGGCGCTGATTCTCCATGCGGATCACGGCATGAACGCCTCCACGTTTACGACGATGGTCGTGAACGCGACGCTATCGGACATGTACAGCTCCGTTGTGGCCGGTATCGGCAGCCTGAAGGGGAGCCTGCACGGCGGGGCCAACGAGCGCGTGCTTTACCAGCTCGAGGAGATCGGGAAGCCCGAAAACACCCTTGCCTGGTTCAAGGAAGCCCAGAAGAACAAAGTCAAGGTCATGGGGATGGGACACCGCGTCTACAAAGCGTACGATCCGCGCGGCCGGATCTTCGGACCGCTCGCGGGCCTCGTTAGCGATCGCGATCCTGATGTGGCGCGGCTCTATGAAGTCGCGAAGGAAGTCGATCGCGTCGTCTCGGGCGAGCTCAAAGACAAGAAGATCTATCCGAACGTCGACTTCTATTCCGGTCTCGTTTACAAGGCGCTCGGTATCGAAACGCCGCTCTTCACGCCGATTTTCGCCGTGTCGCGCGTTGCCGGCTGGACGGCCCGCGCACTCGAACATCTTGCGGACAATCGTCTGTTCCGGCCGCGCGCGATCTACACCGGCGAAACGGAACTCGATTACCGACCGATCAGCGAGCGGTAGCAGGCTCCGGGCGGGCCGCGATACCGGCGGGCCGGCCCCCTTTGCGCGGATCGGATGCCGCCTGGTAGCCGCCGTCTTTCTCACGGATCAGCTGCACCACGCCTACGTCCGCGATCTTCTTGGGCGAATGCCCGCGTCCGAACAGGTCCGTGAAGATCGCCCTCTGGCGCAGTCCGCTCTCCAGCTTCAATTCGTTCGGTTTCCATTGGTGATGAAAACGGGGAGCGGCGACCGCCTGATCCGCGTCCATGTCGAACAGCAGTACGTTCAGCACGGCCTGCGTCGTGCCTGAAATGATGCGCGGCCCGCCCGAAGCCCCGGCGATGATCCGCACTTTGTCGTCGCGCACCACGATGGTCGGCGACATGCTCGAAAGGGGGCGCTTCCCCGGCTCCGGCATGTTGCGGATCGACTGCTCGAGGCCGAACGCGTTCGCGGTGCCGCGCACGGTGAGGAAGTCGTCCATTTCGTTGTTCAGAAAGAAGTCGTACTCGGGAACGGCGATGTGCGACCCGAAGTAGAGGTTGATCGTCTCCGTGCACGCGACGGCATTCCCCTGCGCGTCGATGACCGAGATATGGCTCGTTCCGCCGTCTTCGGGCGGTGCCGGCGAAGTTCCGTACGTGTCGATCTTCTTCGTGCTCTTCATGCTGATCGCGCTCGCCCGCGCGTCGAGGTAGGAACCCGAAAGGAGATTGTCGACGGGCACTTCGACAAACCGCGTGTCGCCGAGCCATTCGGCACGATCCGCGAACGCGTGCTTCATCGCTTCGGTCACGATGTGAATGTAGTCAGGAGTGCCGGGCCTGCATGCGTCGAGCTCTTCCGAGCGACGATCCAGAATCCCGAGAATCTGCTGCATCGTGATGCCGCCGCTCGAAGGAGGGGGCATCGTGAGCAGGCGGTTTCCACGGAACGAGCCTGCCAGCGGCTTCTCTTCATACACTTCGTACGCGGCGAGATCTTCGAGCGAAATGGCGCCGCCGCCCCGCGCCACGGCGTTCCGCACCGCTTCCGCGACAGGCCCCTCGTAAAAGCCGGCGCGCCCGTTCGCCGCGATCAGCGCAAGCGCATCAGCCTGTTTCGCGGGAGTGATTCTGTCGCCTTCTCGTATCGATCCTTCGCGAATGAACTTCTTCCAGAGATGATAGAACTGTTCTTTTCGTTTCGTGTCTTCGGCGAACCAGGCGGCGACACTCGCGGCTACCTGTGCGTAGTGCTCGTCGGCCGGAAACCCTTCGCGCGCGAGACGAATCGCGGGGGCGATCACCGTGGCGCGGTCGAGCGTGCCGTGCTTTTCGAGAGCGGTGAGCAGCCCGGCAACCGTTCCGGGCACGCCGACGGCGAGGCCCGAGTAGCGGCTCGCGAGACTGTCGGCATCGATCTCCTCGAACGTCGTGGGGCCGACCGCGGATGGCGTCGACTCGCGATAGTCGATCGCGATCTCGCGCGGCGCCTCGGACCCGCTGCCCGCCATGCGAACGACCATGAAGCCACCGCCCCCGATTCCGCAGGAGTACGGTCGCACGACCGAGAGCGCGAAACTGGCCGCCACCGCGGCGTCTACGGCATTTCCGCCGGCTTCCAGTATTTCGCGTCCCGCCTCGGACGCGAGCGGGTGATCCGCGGCCACGACCCCGCCGTCATAAATCGGGCTCTCCGCGAAAGCCGCCGGGACGGGAAACAGGAGTACGGCGACGAACAGAAAGAGCGGGAGCGTGAACATTTGACGGCCAGGGGGAAACGGCGTTTGCAGGAACGGAATCGGCACGGGCGATCCTCCGATGTTGGCGTGATGCGCGCCGCCCGGGATCAACCCGAAGCGGCCATTCCGAGCATGACGGGAACGGCGGCGATGAGTCCGAACACGGCGATATAAAGGAGCGCGCCGAGCAGGCAGACTCCGATCGCGCGGCCGGTGCTCTTGTAATCGAGCGCCTGGCGAACCGCGACTACCATCGCGGCCAGTGTCCAGAAGAAGACCAGGAGATTCACGATCGCGCCGAGTCCGGGAATGATGCCGAACACGCGAAGCACTCCAGGCGCAGTCGAGAAGCCGATCGTGCGGAGAAGCTGGCCGAGGTCGGCTTCCGTCTCTTCTTCCGGCAGTACTCTCG
>JABDJQ010000361.1 GCA_013002425.1 Gemmatimonadota bacterium | reverse complement strand
GATCTGGTCCGGGCCCCCGAAGCGAAAGCCCGCGCGGGGCCCCCAGCCTTCGAACGCCTCGGCGCCGGATGCCGCGAGCATCGTCAACATGCCGAGTCCGATCGCCAGCTTCCTCACGATTCCTCTTCCTCCTCGACCGGTATCTGCGAAACGACCAGGTCCGGGTCGGCCATCAGAATATGGCGATCCGGTATCTTTTTCCACTTCTCGAGCGTGGTCGGTGAACACGTGACGACAACGGATCGATAGTGCGGGTCGTCTTCCGGCGCGTGCTTTCTCGCACAGATAGGGCAGATCTCGATCGTGTCCCGTGTCGTGTAATAGAAAGGGAGGAACTGGCGATACGCCATAAACGCCCGCCGGTTCGTCACGATGATCCCGAATCCCGATTCCACTTTGGTGCCGGTCCGGTCGGACCACTGGTTCAGCATCAGAATGGATTTCGTGAGCGCCTCACGAATGCGATTGATCGGAGCGTCGCCGCTGGTCGACCCGGCCGACCGCTTGAGATACGAAAGAAACAGATAGAAAACGTGCTCCGGATCGGAGCCGCCCTGCACCTTGCGCCGAAACTCGGGAGTCATTTCGCCGAGGATCTCGCGCCGGATCGTCTGGAAATTCTCGATCGCGCCCGTCATCGCGAAGGTCCACGTCTCGAACGTGAACGGGTGCACGCTGCGGCGGTCCGACTTGCCGCCCGGTCCCGTGAGCAGCGACGCGATCGCGACCTGGGCCCCTTCCTGCATCGAGCGCGACTCGAAGATCGGAACGTACGGATGATAGAACGCCTTGCGCTCCGTGTTCGCTTCTTCCGCTCCGCGGTAAACGGCAGCGCCCCAGCCGAATGCGGGATCGACGTTCCGCCCCTCGCAGTAGCTCCTGCGGATCATGGACTGCTGCGCTTTCACGAGGCGGCAGTCGATGCGGGTCGGCGCCGACGCGATATGCCCGTACAGGCGGCTCACTGTCCGCCGTCCCCTCCCGGCGACGCGCCACCGTTCGCTCCCGCCTCTGCGGTCTCCGGCGCGGGTTCCGCTCTCGCCGCGGCGACCTGACGGTTCAGGATGCGCGCCGCGTCCGCGACTTCGGCGTTGTTCGGGAATGCGGCCGTCATTTTTTCGACGACGCTTTCGACGTCTTCGTAGCTCCCGAGCCGGCGGTAGTACTCCGCCTTACGTATATAGTGGTCCTGGTTGTCGGGCTCGATCGTCATCGCGCTGTCGGTATAGTCCACGGCTGCCTGCCAGTCGCGCTTCATTTCCGAAAGCGCGATCAGCATCCGATATCCCGCGGGATTGTCGTGCGGGAAGCTCTTGAGCTTCGCGATGAACTCGTCGGCCTTCTCTTCGTCGCCGTTCCGCAGATACAGGTTCGCCATGTTGAACAGGCACGCGTTGTAGTTCGTAAGCAGGCGGATCGTATCT
>JABDJQ010000360.1 GCA_013002425.1 Gemmatimonadota bacterium | reverse complement strand
CTGCTTGACCGCGGCAGTCCGCGCATGGGGCGGCTTCCGAACATCGTGAATCCGGGCGAACTGCAGTACGCGGGAGTCGACGGCACCTGGTGGTACGTGCGCGCGGCGTACAAGTACTGCAAGGCGCGCCGCGACGCCGGCGACGCGGATCTCGACTTCGAGCGCGAACTGCGCCCGGCGCTCGCATTCATGATCAAGGGCGCCGAGAAGATGGCCGTCGACGAACACGGCCTTCTGAAGCACGGCGACGGCGAAACGTGGATGGACGCGGGCGGGGAGGCGAATCCGTTTTCGCCCCGCGGCGATCGGGCGATCGAAGTGCAGGCTCTCTATTACAACGGCCTTCGCGCGGCGGAGCAACTGGCGACCTGGCACGACGACCCTTCCGGGGCGAAAGAGTTCGGCGCCCTCGCGGCCCGCACCGCCGCGAGTATCGATCGCCTCTTCTGGAACGCTTCGATGAACTCGTGGGTCGATCATTTGAACGTCGACGGTTCGCAGGACCTGCAGATCCGCCCGAACACGATCCTCGCCCTTACGGCTGTCGAACGCGAATGGCCGCCGCTCGTCGACGAGAAACGCGCGCGCGCGATCGTCGACCTGGCGTACGAAAAGACCGCCCTCCCGCAGGGTGTCACGTCGCTCGACCCGGCCGACCCCTTCTTCCACGAGAAACACCTCGATCTCGGGCAGTATTACTATGACGAGGCGTATCACAACGGCGATGTCTGGCTCTGGCTGAGCGGCCCGATGATCGCGGCGCTCGCCCGCACGGGTCGCATGGACGAGGCGCGCGCGATGCTCGATCCGCTCGTCGACGACCTGCTCGACCACGGAGCGGTCGGCGCGATTCGCGAAATCCGCGACGGCGTGGTCACGGACCAGCAGGAGGAGTTCGGCGGGGCGACGTTCCAGGCGTGGAGCATGGCGGAAATGATCCGCGCGATGCACGAGGATCTGGGGCCCGCGCTCGGCTGGACGGAGTAGCCCGCGGTCGCCCGCGATGCCCGGCCCGGTACGGGACCGGGTAGACGAATTGCGCTTCCGTGGACTTTTCGGCGGCAACTGGACGCGGCGCTTCCGCCGGCCTTATAATAATGACCGCTCTTCTTCACATGTATCGTAACGAGAACCGTAGACAGGAATAGAAACGTGACCCTTCGAAACTCGCTCGCCGTTCTTTTCGCCTGCGTCATCATCGGCCTCACGGTCGGCGCGGCCTCAGCCGCGGACGTAACCTTCCACTTCAACGCTCCCGGCGCCTCGAGCGTTCACCTGGCCGGTGAATTCAACAGCTGGAATCCGGGCGCGCAGAAACTGACCGACACCGGCGGCGGTGTCTGGAAGACGACGATCGCGCTCCAGCCCGGCACCTACGCCTACAAGTTCGTAGTGAACGGGACCGACTGGAAAGAGGATCCGAACGCGGCCGAGTCCGTCGACGACGGATTCGGCGGCAAGAACAGCCTCGTGACGGTCGGCGCCGAGAACATGACGGCGGGCGCGGACGGCGGGGCATCGGACAGCGCCGCGAAGGTCGACGCACCCGCGAAGGCTGCCGCGCCTGCTGAAGTCGCAAAAGCGGCGAAGGCGGCGAAGGCCGCCCCCGGGGACGCGATCATGACGCCGATCATGCAGGGCCATCCCGCCGCACCGGCAGGGCAGCGGAACGTGGTGTTCCTGTTCGAAGCGAAACCGGGGGCGAAAGTGACGCTTGCCGGCGATTTCAACGGCTGGGATCCGGGGGCGCTTCCGATTCCCGAGTCGGCCGTTCCGGGCGTCTTCTACACTGCCGTGCCCATGGCGCCGGGCAGCCATCAGTACAAGTTCGTGATCGACGGCAACACGTGGAAAGAGGATCCGAACTCGATCGAGTATGCCGACGACGGACACGGCGGCAAGAATGGCATCGTGAATGTCACGGCCGGGGAACTCCCGATGATGGCAGGTCAGTACGGCGACGCCGCTCCCACGCCCACGATGTCGGCGAAGGACGCCGCGGCTCCCGGCGCGATTGCCGATCTCGGCGCCGCTGCTGCTGCGACGCCCGTCGCGACGCCCGACACGAAGGCGCTCGCCGCGCCCGCAGTCGGTGACGTGCCGGCCGCGCCGGCAGGCCAGCGGAACGTGCTCTTCGTATTCGCGGGGACCGCAGGCGCGTCCGTGACGCTGGCAGGCGAGTTCAACGGCTGGGATCCGGGCGGGCAGGCCGTGCCGGAAACCGATGTCGCCGGCGTCTATCAGGTCGTGATGCCGCTCGCGCCCGGCAAGTTCTCGTACAAGTTCGTCGTGAACGGCAACGACTGGAAGGAAGACCCGAACGCGCTCGAGTTCGTCGACGACGGTTTCGGCGGCAAGAACAGCGTCGTGAACGTCACTCTCGGCGCCGGCGTGCTCTCCGCCGGCGATTACAGCAACCTCGACGCCCCGGCCGCGTCCGCCGCGGCGGCCCCGGTCGCGAAACCGCTCGGCGAAGCGGTGACGGGAAGCCGGAGCGTCACGTTCTCGTATCAGCCGCTCATTTCGGGCGTAAGCGAAGTCATGCTGGCCGGCACGTTCAACGACTGGAACGTCGGCGCCACGCCGATGACCGACCCCGACGGAAACGGCACGTTCGAAGCCACGCTGCTCCTCGCCGCAGGTGATTATCAGTACAAGTTCGTCGTGGACGGCAACTGGATCACGGACGAAAACGCCGACGATTTCATGGACGACGGTTTCGGCGGCAAGAACGGCATTCTGCACGTCGACTCGCGCTACGACGCGATCGACGTCGAAGTCGGCGACGGTGAGATCTTTCTCGACGGCGTCGACGTTCTGCTCGACTACAGCACGATCAACGAGCACGCCGACGGCGCGTTCATCGTGCAGGCAACCGCGTATCGCGGCGACATCGAGGGCGTCACGCTGCACTGGAAGCCCGAGGGGGGTGAAGCCCTCTCCATCCCGATGCGCGCGGCGGAAAAGGGGCCGGTGTATACGACGTTCCGGGCAGACATGAAAGCGACTCCCGGCACTCCGGTCAGTTTCACGTTCGAGTACATCGACGGCGACGAACGCCTGTTCGCGACCGCGTCCGGCGAGTTTGCCGACGAAGAGCCGGCGCCGGCCGGGTGGCTGCGTTACTCGCGCGAAGCGCTGCCGATCTTCCGCATTCCGACGTGGGCGCAGACGGGCATCTACTACCAGATCTTCCCCGAGCGCTACGCGAACGGCGACAAATCGAATGACCAGGACTTCAGCGAGCCGTATTACGACGGCAGGAAGTCGCTCCCCGCTTCGGGGAAGACGAACGGCGAGTACTTTCATTTCGTCGATGACTGGAATGATGTCGCGGGCCTTCAGAAGAGCCCGTACCGCACCGACGGGAAGCCCGATTACTACAGCTTCTACGGCGGCGACATCGCGGGACTCACGGAGAAGATCCCGTATATGGCCGACCTCGGGATCACGATCATCTACTTCAACCCGATCACCGAAGGCCGGAGCAATCATCGCTACGATCCGTGCGACTACGTGAAGCTCGACCCGCATCTCGGCACCGAAGACGAGTTCAAGGCGTTCAGCGCCGCGTGCCTCGAGAACGGCATCCGCATCATCGTCGACATGGCGTACAACCACACGGGCGACTGCCATTTCGCGTTCCAGGACGTGATCGCGCGCTGGAAGGAAAGCCCGTACTACGACTGGTACGAATGGAAGAAGCGCCCGCCGTCGTATCCGCTTCCGGCCGGTGAAGAGTCGATCGACTACTACGACTGCTGGTGGGGATTCGGCCTGCATCCGAACCTGAATTTCGACCTCTCACGCGCGAACGCGCAGGAAAACGGCATCACGAACATCGAAGACGCCGACCCGAACTGGGAGGTCGTGAACTACCTGCTCTCGAGTGTCGACTACTGGCTCGGCGACATGGGCGTTTCCGGATTCCGGCTCGACGTGCCGAACGAAGTGCCGTTCTGGTTCTGGGATCTCTTTCGGGAGCGCTGCCGCGCCGCGCGCGAAGAGCACATTCTGATCGGCGAAATCTGGGGCGACGCGGGACAGTGGATCAATCCGAACGTCTTCGACGCCGTCATGAACTACCGCTATTTCAAGGATCCGGTCGTCAAATGGATCGGCCAGGGACAGGGGAACGCGGCGACGTTCGATCAGGAACTGGCGGGGGGGCGCACGCGCTACCCGGTCCAGGCGGTGCGCGCGCAGATGAACCTGATCGACAGCCACGACACGATCCGCTATCTGCAGATCGCGGGCGAAGACACGCGCAAGCTGAAACTCGCGGCGACATTCGGTATGACGTACGTGGGCGCGCCGCACATCTATTACGGAGACGAAGTGGCGCTCACGGGCGGCCGCGACCCCGACTGCCGGCGCACGATGCCGTGGGACCAGATCGGTCTCGGCGAACGGAAAGCAACGCTCGATCACTACAGGAAGGTGACGGCCCTTCGCCACGCGCACCCGGCGCTCACGCTCGGGTCGTATCAGACGGTGCTCGCGAGCGGGCAGACGCTCGCCTATCTCCGTGAGCACGGCGAGGAGCGCCTGCTCGTGGCGCTGAACAACAGCGCTTCGCCGGCGACCCTCGAGATCCCGGCGGGCGACTTCGGGATTGCGGACGGCGCCGGTCTTGCCGCGCTGCTGGGCGACGGAAACCGCATCGGCGGAGGGAGCGCGCCGGTCGTTTCGAACGGGACCGTGCGCCTGAATCTGGCGGGCTACGAGGGGGTCGTTCTGTCGGTCATGCCCTGAAACCGGCAGGAAATCGACCACTTTTAGCGTAAAACAACGCCGAAAGGCCGATTCCGCCCACTAAACGCTTGACGCGGGGGTGGGCGGGGACGATACTTGGTATGAGCTTTGAATAGCCGCTTCCCGGAGAGACTCGCCTGATTCGTCCCTACGATCGAGTTTTGGTTTCGGAAGAGCAATTTCTAGCTTCCCAAGAACGGCCACTACGGCGTTTGGGTTCAGATGCCGCATTTCGTTTTTTCGGATTGCAGCGATTAGTCAAACAGATGGGACGAATGGAGTAGTAGAAGAATGAAACTGTATGTCGGAAATCTTCCTTTCACCGCGACGGAGAGCGAAATCCGTGAACTCTTCGAAGCCCACGGCACCGTTCACAGCGTTGCTCTGATCAACGACCGCGAAACGGGTCGTCCTCGTGGCTTCGGCTTCGTTGAAATGGAAGACGACGCAGGCCGTACCGCCATGGACGCGATCAATGGTCAGGACGTCGGCGGACGGAGCATCAAGGTAAACGAAGCGAGAGAGCGCAGCCGCGATCGTGGCCCGCGCTGGTAGCACGATAACCCAGCTCTACAGAAGGCCCGGGCTTCTTGCCCGGGCCTTTTTTTGCGATTGACGGCACGGCAGCGATTCCTGGTTGCCACGCCGCCCCCGGCCCCTTACAGTCACCTTCGGATCGAATCAGCCTGATTTTTCTGACCTGGATCGAGGAGTCTCATGACCGACAAGACCAGCAAAGCCGCCGAGGTACCGGCGCCGCGATTCTCGATGGACCGGATGCTCTGGGACCATCTCATCGCGATCGGTGTGTTGCACATCCTCTGCCTGTTCGCCCCCTTCACGTTTTCGTGGGGCGCGCTGGCAGTCGCGGCGTTTCTCTACTGGGTATCGGGATGCCTCGGCGTCACGCTCGGTTACCATCGCCTTTTCACCCATCAAAGTTTCGAGACGAGTAAATTCATCCGCTACTCCCTTGCCATATTCGGCACGCTCGCGTATCAGGGCGGCCCGATCAAATGGGTCGGCCAGCACCGTACGCATCATCGCGATTCGGACAAGAACGGCGATCCGCATTCGCCGAAGCACGGGTTCTTCTGGGGCCATATGCTCTGGTGCGTGATGGACGATCATCTCGGCCGCGACCCCCGGCTTCTCGCGAAGGATCTTTCGAAGGATAAATTCCTCGTGTTCATCGATCGCTGGTTCTGGGTTCCGCAGGTCGTGCTCGCCGGCGTGCTCTATCTGATCGGCGGCTGGGGCTGGGTGATCTGGGGCGTGGCCGTTCGCACCGTGCTCGAGTACCACTCGACCTGGTTCGTGAACTCCGCGTCCCACATGTGGGGCTACAAGAACTTCAAAACGAAGGACGACTCCAGAAACAACTGGTGGGTCGCGCTCATCAGCTGGGGAGAAGGGTGGCACAACAACCACCACGCGCATCAGCGTTCGGCCCGTCACGGCATGCGCTGGTACGAGTTCGACGTTACCTGGTGGACGATTCAGGTCATGGAAGCGCTCGGTCTGGTTCGGAAGGTGTACGTAC
>JABDJQ010000281.1 GCA_013002425.1 Gemmatimonadota bacterium | reverse complement strand
CTGCCGGCGTTCGTCGCCTCGGCATCGGTACGTTGCTGGGACTTGCCCCCTGGCGCGAGGAAACACTTGCGCTCGCCACGCATGCCGAACATCTTTACCGGCGATTCGGCCGTACCGAGATCAGTTTCAGCTTCCCGCGCATTCGTGAAGCGGCCGGCGCGATCGAACCGCGTTACCAGGTGACCGATCGCCAGTTGACACAGATGATGTGCGCGCTTCGTCTCGTGTTCCCCGACGCCGGCATCGTGCTCTCCACGCGCGAGGCGCCGGCGCTGCGCGACGGGCTTTCGCGTATCGCCGTTACGATGATGAGCGCGGGCTCGCGCACGGAGCCCGGCGGTTACGAACATCCCGACGAGAGCGAGAAGCAGTTCGAGATCGAAGATCACCGCACGGCGGCCGAAGTCACGACGATGCTCGCGGCCCAGGGAATCGATCCCGTATGGAAAGACTGGGAAGAGGCGCTGCATGGGTGAGTGCATCGTAAACGGCAAGGCGCGCCCGCTCGGTTCGCCCGTTGCCCTTCTCTCACTTCTCTCCGACCTCGGCCTCGAGTCGCGCTGGGCCCTGATCGAACTGAACGGCGAGCCGGTCGACCGCGCTTCTTATGATTCCACGATGATTCAGGACGGCGATCGCCTCGAAATCGCCACGCCCATGGCGGGCGGCTAGTCCACTTCTCCCTGCTGATTCACGTTCATTTCCAGAAAAATCGAACAAATCGTGTGACCTTGCGGGCGCTGTCCGTATCAGAGTAGTACAGGCGGCGGGTGAACGGGTTCCTGATTTCTCCGTTCACTCGATTCGTACACCGCACGCGGCTTGTAACAGGACCCTTCGGCCGCTTGCATCGTACGCACCGCTTGCACATCTTGCTGAGAAGTGAAACCGGATTGCTCCTCCGGCGCCTGTCACTTCCGTTACATGAGAACCCGTTCGGGAAACCGGACACAAAGGCTGCGAGAGACGGCGGTTCCGGCTGCCGTCTCTCATTCATTTCGCTGATTTGACGCACATTGACTTTTGTTTCCCACGACATGTGTCATGCGCGATTGATAAAATTACAGGTGTAAGAAAAGTACTCGTG
>JABDJQ010000280.1 GCA_013002425.1 Gemmatimonadota bacterium | reverse complement strand
GATACGTGCTGGCCGACTATCCGGTGTTGATCCAGATCGCGCGTATCGGCGGAGTCGCGCTCGTTTCGTTTGCGGTGGTTCTCGCGAACGCGCTCGTGGCCGAAAGCATGCTCGCGCTCGTGCAAAGGCGCAACCGGCGCGTGCTCGGCTGTCTCGCCGGCGCCATTCTCGTAGTGGCCGCGCTCGGAATCGACGGCGTCACCACGATCCGAACGGGCGCTTCCGAGTCGCCGCGCACGATGCGCGTCGCCGCCGTTCAGCCGAACATCGACGCGGAGGAGAAATGGACTCCCGCATTCAAGTCGAAGGCGATCGATATCCTCATGGACTTGACGCGGGAAGCGGCCGGGGCGAATGGAGAGCCGCCGGATCTCGCGGTGTGGCCCGAGACATCCGTGCCCGTCTACGTGCGTCAGGAATATCTGTACTACCGCAGGCTCGTGCAGTTCGTGCGCGAGGTCGATCTTTCCGTGCTGTTCGGTTTCCCGAACGCCGAGTACGACCAGGAGCGCGGGGAGTATGTCTACTTCAACGCCGGTCTGCTGCTGGCCCCCGACGGGACCGAGGCGGGCGAGTACCGGAAGATGCATCTCGTGCCGTTCGGTGAACGGCTGCCGCTCGAAGACCGCTTCGAGTGGATCGCGAATCTGGATCTCGGCCAGGCGAATTTCGCGCCCGGTACGGAGGCGAAGGTAATGGGCGCGGCGGGTACCGGCTACTTCGGAACGACGATCTGTTTCGAGGCGATCTTCCCCGCGGTGTGCAGGCCGTTCGTCTTGAACGGCGCGGAGTATCTCGTGAATCTCACGAACGACGCGTGGTTCGGCATGACCGCCGCCCCCTCGCAGCACGCGGACATGGCGCGGTTTAGGGCGATCGAACTCGGGGTTCCGTTCGTGCGCTCGGCGAATACGGGGATCAGCTTCATCTGCGATTCGTTCGGGCGTGTGCTGAGCCAGGTGCCGCTCGGCGAGTCGGGCGTGGCCGTCGCGACGATAAGCCCGTCGCGAAGGACGACGTTCTATCGCACCTACGGCGAGTGGTTTCCGCGCTCGGTTCTGGCGGGCACGGTCCTTCTGGGCGCCCTGGCGGCCTTCCGCGGCCGAAAGCTTTGACCCCTGTTCCCGTTGTTTGCTAGACTCGCTCTTTAGCGGCGCAATACCGTTTCCCGTTCGCCCTGCAGGGGGAGGGACCGACCCATCGAACACTCCGTTCGACGCATCGAACACACTGTTCGACGCTATCGGCTTCACATTTCTTATGACGGGACACGCTTCGCCGGCTGGCAGTTGCAGCCGGGGCAGCGCACGGTGCAGGGCGAGATCGAGAAGGCGCTGGGGACCCTCTACGACAAGCCGATCCGTGTGTACGGCTCGGGGCGCACGGACGCCGGCGTGCACGCGACGGCACAGGTCGCTCATTTCGACGCCGGCACCCGTTTCAGCGTCCACTGGCTCCGCCGCGCCTTTTTCGGGATGTTTCCGCGCGATGTCGCCCCCACGGGCGTCTGGATCACGGATTCCGCTTTCGACGCGCGCCGCACGGCGGAGCGGCGCTCTTATCGTTATCATATCGTCAGAGACCGCAACCCGCTCCGCCGGCACTACACATGGGAGTACCGCGCCCCTCTCGACG
>JABDJQ010000278.1 GCA_013002425.1 Gemmatimonadota bacterium | reverse complement strand
CGCTCCCTGCAGCATGGCGGGGGAGGCGTCGACGCCGATCACCTCGCTCACGAACGGGGCCAGCGCTTCCGCTACGGCGCCGGTGCCGCAGCCGAGGTCGGCAACGGTCCACGAGGCGGGGAGCAGGCCGAGCAGCGCGAGGCCGTGGAAATGCGGCCCGAAAAGCTCGTCGCGCAGTGAGTCCCAGTCGCCCGCGCTCTTGTCGAAGAATTCGCGCGAGCGCGATTTCCGGCTCGCGAGCACACTGGCCAGGCGTTCACGGTCCGCGGCCCCGGCGGCGGATTTCTCCACGCTCGCGCGCACCATGTCCCACAGGTCGCGCGCGTCATGACCCGGCGCGTCGAGCGTGCGCCGGTAAAGACGGTGCGTGCCGTCCGGGCGCGAGTCGACCCAGCTGCGGTCGGACAGAAACTTGAGATGGCGGCTCACGGTCGACTGCGGAAGCTGCAGCACGGAGCAGAGGTCGCCCACGGTCAGTTCCTGGCCCAGAAGCACGAGAATCCGGCTCCTGACGCTGTCGGACAGCGTTGCCAGATGGTCGAGAATCGGGGTGTCCCTGCCGTTTGACGCGATTGCCACTTAGTATCCTTTCATCCGGATATACGGATTATATCGACACGGGCGTGACCTGTCAACAGTCGGAATCACGAATTCTCGTACAGAAGAGAAGGGTCAGCGAACGAGCGTGACCTTGCCCGTCGACGTTCGGTTGTCGCTCGTGAGCTTCCAGAAGTAGAGGCCCGCCGTGGCGGGAGTGCCGTCCTGTCTCATTCCGTCCCACTCGACGACAGGGACCGCGGCGCCGCGGGGCGGCCGGATCGACCGGACTCGCCGGCCCGCGATGTCGAAGATGTCCAGTGCCTTGAAGGAGGCGGAGCCGACGGGGATGCGGAAGCGAACGAAGGATCGGGAGGGGTTCGGTTCGGGATACGAACCCGCGCGCAGATCGCTCTCGGCCGTCGGGGACTCGTCGACGGCGGTCACCGTATTCAGGATCGAAATGCGCTGGTCGGCCGGGACGTTCTGCAGAATCGTCGTGCCGCCCCCGAGCCAGTCCACGCGGACTTCGTCGACGATCGTGGCGGCGCCGAGCCCGAAATGCGCTTCCGCCGGATCCTGCGACGCGAAGTTCGACCCGCAGCGGATTTCGCGCATCTGTGTCTGGCCGCCGACCGTGATCGTGACACGGGAGCCGACCGCCTGCGAGTTGTCGCCTGCGCCGTCGAGAACGACATCGAGCCAGTGAAGGGCGTTTCCTCCGTCGTTACGGTAAAACGAGGGGCCCGTCTTGTTGTTCGCGATGAAGATGTCGAGGTCGCCGTCACGGTCGTAGTCGAAACAGGAGATGCCGCGGCCCTGGCCCGGATCGTCGATGCCGAGGCTCGTCGCCGTTTCCGTGAACGTGCCGTCGCCGTCATTGTGAAAGAAACGCGCCGGGTCCACGCCGAAGTAAGGGGCTTCAGGAATAAATCCGTTTACGTGAAAAAGATCGAGGTGGCCGTCGTTATCGAAGTCGGCAAAGGAGCTTCCCCAGCCCCACCAGCCGATGCGAACTCCCGCTTCGTCCGTGGCGTCGACGAAGGTGGCGTTGTCGTTCCGGTAGAGGCGGTTTCCCGAAGAGCCCCAGTTGCCCTCGGGCTGGGAAGCCGTGTCCCAGATGCTCGAAACGAACCAGTC
>JABDJQ010000267.1 GCA_013002425.1 Gemmatimonadota bacterium | reverse complement strand
GAGCTGGGACGTCACCGAAGAGCCGTCTTCGGGAGATCGTTTCAGCCTGAAGGACGAGGTCGCGCGTCTCGAGAAGGGACATCTGCTGCATGCGCTCCACCGCGCGAAATGGAACTACACCGCCGCTGGAGAATTGCTGGGAATTCACGAAAGCACGGTCAGAAAGAAAATTCGCGAGTACAGTCTGCTACAATATAGACCCCATTGAGTTCGTATCTGCATACGAGTCGCGCTCGTGTAGGAATAATCGCACAAGAATTCGTTCGGGATCTAACTCGACCAACTACAACATGTTGCTGCCATCGAGACAGTTGAGTTTTTCTTCAGAATTCGTACGAACGTACGAACAAGGGAATTCCCTGAACAAATTTCTTGTTGCGCTCGTAAATCTATATTAAGGATTGAGTTAGAGATCTGACAGTTCTTGGGTCTGTTTGGATCCTTGTAAGTGGTTGAATTCCGGTGGACGGGAGTTCGGTGCCCACGATTCAAGGAGATTCAAAAATGCAGGAACTGAAATCCGTTCTTCCGAAGACGGGGAAGGCGCCGTGGCGTTCGCTCGCGCTCGCAATCATGGTGTTTCCGTTTCTTACGGTATCGGAACTGATCGCCGATGTCGCCGACCTGTTCACGTCCGGAACGACCGCTACCGCAGTCGTCGAGACGGAAGAACCGGCCGCTCCGCTTGGTGGCGGGGAAGGCGAGAACGGCGACCCGGGTACGCCGCATCCGTAAAACCAGGCGACCCGGGGGAGGCAGAACCGATGGAAACATGGCAAAGCGTCAGTGCGCTCGCTCGTCCCGTGCCGATCAAGCCGGACTGGATTCGGAGCAGGGGGCATCGCGCCGCACGAGCGCATGCGGATGACTTCGAGAAGAGGATTCGTCGCGCCCTCTTCAGCAGCGCCAACGTGCTGCTCTACGGTGACACGGATCAGGCGGAGTCGTACCTGCGTTCGATCCTCGAAACGCGCCTCGTCACGATGAACGGGGGAGAGGACACGCCGGAGCATCTGGCCGGGGTGGCGCGCGGGATCGCGACGACCGGCATCACGACCGTACTCGTGAAGAACGTGGACCGAATGCGTATGAACGAACAGTTCGGGCTGCTCGATCTGCTGGAATGCGACGCGAGTCGTTCCGCAGTTCCGTGCGGTTTCCGGCTTATCAGTACGACGAAGAACGATCTCGAACGCGCGACTGCCCGCGCCGCGTTCCTGCCGTCTCTTCTGCTGCGGATCGGCACGATCTCGCTTCGCGTGCCGACCGATTTCTTCGAGGTCATGAGCAACCGGCACGGCAGGTTCTCCCTGACGGAGAATATGCTGAGCACGAGATGGGAGGGCGCGCGGGCTTGACCGTCAGGGGGTTCAATCGCATGTTGGCCGCGAGGGAGGATTGCCGCTGGGTCGCGGAGTCGCTCGTCGACACCGTGGTGCGTTACGAAGACAAGGGATGGGTTACACCCGTCGAAGACGCGAATCGGATTCGGGAACGCATCCATCGGTGCGAAAACCCGTACTTCGACTTTCTCGCAAAAGCGGAAGGGCGAGTCATCCGGTTCGTGATCGTAACGGAGGGACGGTACGCAATGAACTGGCTGGAGGATCGCGTCAACGACGCGGAACGCGCCGGCATGTTCGTACTCGTGTTCGTTCCTTCTCACTGGCACGACGCAGCCTGGATACGGCTCTCCGGGCTGCGCACTCCCCCGGCCGTTCTTCCGATATTCCTTCGTATGCAAAGGAACGGAACACCCGGACGCATGCGTTACGACCTCTATTTTCGATCGAACTGGGACTCTCCCGAGGTTC
>JABDJQ010000266.1 GCA_013002425.1 Gemmatimonadota bacterium | reverse complement strand
CCCGCGAAGAACACGCCCTCCTCTTTCCATAAACGTTTGCCGAGCAGAATCGTCGCCGGAATCGCGAGCAGCGAAAAGAGGCCGAGACGCGCGACGGCGAGAACCGGTGTCGAAAAGAAGAGGCCGTCGCTCACGGTAACGACCCCCTGCAAATGCGTGTGCACGGGGTCGACCGGCGGATAGCTCGTCGCGAACCGCCACAGACCGAGCGGCAGCATGCCCGCCGCGGTGAGTCCGAGAAGGGCGGTGAAGGAACGAAGCGCGCGCGCCTTCCAGCGCAGTACGTGCAGAGACGCGTAGAGCGCGGAGAGGAGGCCGGCGACGACCGCGGCGAAAATGTGCGCGCCCATGATCGCGAAGCCGAAGAGGAGCGGCAGAACGAACGGCGTCTTCTCACCGCGGCCCGCGCGATAGGTCAGAAGCAGGATGCCCCATACGAGCGGCGCGGAGAAGAGAAACGGCGTGCACGCGCGCCCGAACCAGACGCCCGCGATCCCGGCGTCGAACCCGAGCAGATAGACCGCGGTCGCAAGCACGCCCGACTTCGCGTCGCCGAGCGTTTCCCTTGCCAGCGCGAAGAACCCGAGACCGCTGAGGAGCAGCACCACAGCCGGAAAAGCGTGCCACCCCTCGACCGCATCGCATCGCGTGGCCGCGAGCGCGGCCGCCTGCACCGGCTGAAAGAAACCCTTGCGGATGTCATAGGCCGTGTCGTTCGAAGGATCGTAGTAGGAAGTCAACGGAAACGGATCGCCCGTCTGCACGATCTCTTTCAGATACGCGATGTGATCGAGCGCGTCCGTCGCCAGCGTGACCGACGCGCCGCGCGCGAGCGCGAGAGAAACGAGAATCGTGAGCAGCACGATCAGCGCGCCGGTTTCCCTGCCGCCGTTCGTGACGGCGATTCGGGGCGGGAGCCACGCCAGGAACGAGCCGAGAAGCGTGAGCGCGAGAAGCGGAATGGAAAGCCAGCCCGTTCCGAGATGAAGTCGTTCCGCAGCGACGATCGCAATGAAGAACAGCGACCACGAAACGGCGATCGAAACCGTGGCGCGCATCCAGGGGCTCTGCGCTCTCCCCCAGTCGGTCCGGACGAGCAGCGCATGCCCCGGCAGCACGGAGGCCGCGGCCAGGATCGCGAACACGCGAAAACGGCCGGGCAGAAAGAGCCCGAGCGTTCCGACGATACCGAGAAGGCTCAGGAGGCGTGCAAGGAGCATGGGTCCCCAGAGATCAGGCGATGCGCGCGGAGCGGGGCGCGTTCCCGCGCGCAACCGGCTGCAGGTTTTGTTTCTTGCGTTCTTCCACGCGTTTCATCGCTACGCGACTCGAGGCGAGAACGAGCGCGAACATCGTCCATGTGAACTGCTGCGTCTGATCGTACCGCAGGAACGAGATCTTCATTTCGTCGATCAGAAAAATAATCATGCAGCTCGAGAGGATGACGACGGTGTATGCGAACTGCGTTCGTTCCGTGGCGAAAGCGCGCGCTGCCTTGTAGCCGCGCCTGATGATCGCGAACAGAAAACCGTAGAAGATCACGGCCCCCGGAATGCCGATCATGTGCGCCAGGAAGAGAAAGAGGCTGTGCGGGTAGTTCGCGTGCACGTTTCGTTCGTCGACGCCGGTGAAGTAGTACGGTCCGTGCCCGATCCAGGGCGATTCCTGAATGCGTACCCACGCTTCGTTCCAGACACGGGCGCGCGTGTCCGGCATGCCGTCGACGAGCTTCGTCTTTCCGAGCCGTCCGAAGAGTGACGCCGTTTCGGTGTACTGGTCGAGCGTGATGGCGAATACATAGAACGCGACGGCCGCGACGATCACGAGCGGCAGGAATTTCTGGAAGTCCAGAATCCGCCACGAAACCCAGACAAGGTAAGTGAGTCCGATGATCATGCTCAGGAACGCCCCGCGCGTGGCGGTCCCGATCAGAAGCATGATGCCGATTCCGAGGAGCGGCATCCAGATGATCTGGCGCAGTAGCACTTTCTCGCTGATCACGCGAATGAGCAGAATCGGAATGAAGATCGCGCAGTACTCCGCGAACATTTCGTAGTCGCCGAACACCGAACCGACGCGGACGCCGGACGCTTTTCCGACCGTGCGCGTGGAGACTTTGAGGAACCCGAGCTTGTCGGCGGCGCCGGGGAGCCAGAGTTCGAGCATCGCGATCGTCGCGACAACGGAGAACGAAAGGATCAGGGCGTTCAATACGAACTGAATGTCGCGTTCTGTTCGGACCATGTTCGTCACGAGATAGAAGATGAAAACAGCGGAAATGAACGTGCGAAAGCCCGCGATCGCCTGCTTCATCTCGTTCGGCTGGACCATCACGAACGAAATGAAGTAGAGAAGCACGATCGTGACGAGCCACGGTTCGAGGCCGGTCAGAATCGGCGGTTTTTCGTAGCCGAGAGCCATCTTGAGGAGCCAGAACGAGAAAATGATGAACGCGAAGATGACCGTCGTCGATCCGATCGTCGTGTTCTGCGGAAACGGAATCGCGAAGAGCATGAACGCGACGGCGAAACGGTTCGGCAGCAGAAACGCCGTGGTCAGCAGCGCGAGGCCGACCGAGGCCTTGATGATGCGCTGATTCGGCTCGATGATCTGCCCCGCGAGCACGTACCCGAGCAACATCGTGAGCGCGATCGTGAAGAGCGCCCAGATGAGTTGCGGGCTCAGTACTTTTCCGATGCTCGACTGTCGTTTCAAGGCATCACCTCGACGGTATCGACTGCCGCCCAGCCGGTCCGGGCGGCGCTCCAGCGCAGTCCGTTCATTTCGAGTCTGCGCACGGCGAAAAACGGATGCAGATCCGTCGTGACCTGCACTTCGTAGCGTCCCGGCGCGACCCGTTCCGGAATCCGAAGCGGGGCGTCATACGCGATCCGCTCCCCCTTCTTCCAGAGAAGATACGGAAATTCGCGGCCGCCGAGCGAGAAGATCTTCCAGGGCCTCTCCGGGCGCTCTCTCTCGCCCCGGGAGCCCTCGGCAAGGCGTACCCCCCTTACATAGAGAAGCATCGGCACGGCCCCGGCATCCTCATGAGGGAGCGTCCACTCGCTTTCCAGCCAGACGAGGTCCCCCTGACGCCCCTCAGGCGTCCCGAGACGCGCCCCCGTGAGCCTGACGCCGCCCGGGAGGTCCACGGGGCCCCCGGGGAGCGCCAGATCGTCCGCTGTGGCCCAGGGGCGACGGTCGCCCGGCGCCGCGTACGGATTCCGGTCCGCCAATCGGTAGAGCGCGGCCCGTTCGGTGCGCAGGAGCGGAGTGAGCGTCGCGCGGGAGGCGAATATCGCGTCCATCGTGGCCGCGAGCCCTGGTGAATAGAAGGCGTTGTACGTCTGAAAGTCGCGCGGGTAGCCGGTCACGATCAGAATATGGCCGGCATGAAGCGCGGTCATGGCATCGACGCGTTCCGCGTCGCTCGTCGCGGGGTGAAGTGCTCGCTGGCTTGTCGAGAGGCGGCGCGCCGCCAGCGGATCGTTCGGCGACGAATGCTGGTCCAGTATCGCTACCGGGCGAAGCGACGTCCGCCCGAAGAGCACGTATCCGGTTACGGGATCGGTCAGAACCGTCGTGGCCGGCGGGAGCACTCTTGCCGCATCCGCCGCCACCTGCTGCGCGATCTCTTCGACCCCCGCCGCCGGTTTCGCGCGAGGCGGGCGGATACGCGTGGCGTCCCACCCCGAGGTGACGATGACGACCGCGAGCGCCGCAGTCGTGAGAAGGCGCGCGCCCCGGGGCCGGGTTACGATGGCGGCATAGACGAAGGCCCACGGCACGGCGTACGGAATGCGTCGCATGAGATACCCGAGATGCGGTTCGAG
>JABDJQ010000252.1 GCA_013002425.1 Gemmatimonadota bacterium | reverse complement strand
GGCGAGCCGAAGGTCGTGGGCTTCGATCATGCCCTCCAGTCTCATGGCGGCGGCCCCTTCGAACGACTGCGGCTCGTGGATGCCGAGAAGGGCGGCCACGGCGTCGAAAAGGCGGCCGGCGCTCGTCGTGACCGGGCAGTTCACGGACTTGTCGAGCATCTGCCGGAAGACTTCCCGATCGCTTTCGGCGATATCGGGGACCAGGGAGAGCGGGAGTCCGGACGCATGAAGAACGCCGAGAGCCGACCGGGCCGGTTCCCGCACGGCCGCTTCGCCGCCGGGCAACCGGAAGGGATGGAGGTGCGCGTGGCGTGTGAAATCGGAGCGGGTCGAGACGAGGAACTCTCCACCCCAGATCGTGCCGTCCGTGCCGTATCCGGTTCCGTCCCAGGCGACCCCGAGCACTTCGCCGTCCAGCCCGTGCTCGGCCATGCAGCTGACCACATGGGCGTGATGATGCTGCGTGGAGACCGCGTGTTCCGTTCGCGCATCCGCGAATCGCGCCGCTTCGTCGTCGGGGTGCAGATCGCGGGCGAACCGGTCCGGCTCGACACCGTAGAGCCCGGCGAAATCGTCAACCTGCTTCTCGAAACGCTCGTAAGTCATCGGATGATCGAGAGAGCCGAGGTGAGGTCCGAGAATCACCTCGCCGGAGCGAGCCAGCGCGGTCGCGTTCTTCTGGCGCCCTCCGGTCGCGAAGACGGAGTCTCGCCCCGGCGGCAGGTCGATCGTGAGGGGGGCGCAGCCCCGCGCGTTTCGGATGCAGACCGGCTCGCCGCGGATGACCCGGTAGACGGAATCGTCGACCGCGCGGCGGATCGGCCTGTCGTGTACGAGAAAGAGATCGGCGATGCCGGCAAGGCTTCGGACCGCTTCGTCACCGTCGATGCAGATCGGTTCTTCCGACCGGTTCCCGCTCGTCGCGACGACAGGGAAACCGAGATCCCGTGCGAGCAGGTGGTGGAGCGGATGCCCCGGGAGCATGATCCCGAGAATCGGAATGCCCGGCGCGACACCCGGCGCAACGCCGTCGCCTTCCTTCTTCTTCAGAAGCACGATCGGAGCGGCGGGGCTCGTGAGCAGTGCGCGTTCCGCGACGGAGATCCACGCGAGCTCTTCCGCCTGTGCAAGATCGCGGCAGAGTATGGCAAGGGGCTTGTCCGGCCGGCGCTTCCGCTCCCGGAGCGTCTGTACCGCGCGCGCGCACCTCGCGTCGCACACGAGGTGGAATCCGCCGATCCCCTTGATCGCCGCGATTCCCCCATTCCGGATCGAGGTTTCCGTATGCAGGAGTGCTTCATCACCCTCCGCGAGCGAGCGGCCGCCGCCGTCGCGGAGCGTAAGGCGAGGGCCGCATCGAGGACACGCGACCGGCTGGGCATGGAACCGCCTGTCGCCCGCGGCCTCGTACTCGCGCCGGCAATCGCGACAGAGCGGGAACGAGCGCATCGCGGTATTGACGCGGTCGTACGGAAGCCTGTCGATGATCGTGAACCGGGGTCCGCATTGCGTGCAGTTCAGGAACGGATAACGGTAGCGCCGGTCGTCCGGGTCGAGCAGCTCCCGCAGACATTCGGGGCAGGTGGCGAGGTCCGGCATGATGCCGGCGCGCGCTTCGGAATCCATGGCGGAGTCGCTCGCGACGATTCGAAACTCGTCGGAACCCCGGGCCGGCATCTCACGCTGTTCGAAGCCCCGGATGCGCGCGAGCGCGGGGGGACTCTCCTTCAGGAGGCGCAGGAAGTCGCCGCACGATTCGCCGCTCCCTTCGATCTGGATCGAAAGCCCGTGCACGTCGTTTCGGACTTCCCCGCCGAGTCCGAGTTCCCGCACCCGCCGGTAGACCCATGGCCTGAATCCGACCCCCTGCACGACACCGGTCACGTGGACGTGATGCCGCACGCGACCGCGGTCCCTGATCTGCTGCTGCGGCATTCGTGCGCCCCTTCGAGGCTAGTCGCTCTCGACTTCGATGTTCTTCAGCAGGATGTCCTGCGCGTTCGGATCGTGGATGTCGTCCGACGTCTCGCAGTGGAGCGCGGCGCCTTCCGCGATCGTTCCGCGCGAGGACTCCTCGTAGTGCTCCGCGAAGTGTCCCGGTGACATATGGGAGAGAGCGCCGAGCCACACCGTGATTCCGCTCACGCGGCCGGCCTCGTTCTCTTCCGCCACCTTGAGAACTTTGTCCATCAGATCGTTCATGAGAGAAGCTTCATGCATCAGACTCTCCTGTTTCGCATTCCTCGAGTATGGCGCGGGCGAGGGATTCGATCGCCGACAACACGGACTCGCTTACATCGCCGCCCGCCGAGAAACTCCGTCCTTCGATCCCGAACACGGTCAGGCGTGACGGCAGGCGGTCCAGGTTTCGCGCGAACTCGACCGCCTCGGCGACTCCGAACGAATGGGTCGAACAGTGAAAGAAGTCGACGGGGAGCGCTCGTTCGTGGGCCTCGTGGCGATGAAGTTCTCCCGGCGTGCCACCGGACTCGACCGCATCGATCAGGACCACCTCGGACTCTTCGGACCAAGCTTCCATCAGCGTCATCGGGTCGGCCGAAGACTCGATCACGGAAAGCGAAGGATTCCGCTCACGAATCCTGCGGGCCACGAGCAGCCCGGCCGCGTCGTCGCCCCTGATTTCGTTGCCGACTCCGATGACGAGCATGGTCAGACCGTCTCCCGCTTCAGTTTCAGGAAATGCGTGGCGCACGAAATGCAGGGATCGTAATTACGGATCGCCTGTTCGCAGTGCCACTGCAGTTCATCGTCCGACAGATCGATGTACTGCGGTACGAATTTCCAGAGATCGTTCTCGATCGTCTTCTGGTTCTGAGAAGTCGGCGGCACGATCTTCGCGGCGGAGATCTCGCTGTTTTCGTCGATGTCGTAGCGGTGATAGAGAATGCCGCGCGGCGCTTCCGTGCACCCCGCGCCGCTGCTCGAAACCGGCTCGACATCGATTGCCGGCGCGTCCGGCGGTTCGTATTCCTCGATGATGCGCAGCCCTTCTTCGCAGGCGTAGAGCATCTCGACGCTGCGAACGATGATGCTCTTGAACGGGTTGTTGCACGTCTCCCCGAGGCCGGCCAGTTTCGCAGCCGCCTGCGCGCGCGGCGAGAGCAGGTCGAAGTTCAGGCTGTATCGCGCCTGCGGTCCGACGAAGTACGCGCCGTGCCCCTTTCGCATCGAGTGGAGCGCGTTCGTGTGCGGGATATGTGTCTCTTCGAAATGATCTTCGTATTCGTCGATCGCGATATCGAGTCCGCGATTCGAAACCAGGCGTCCTTCGTTCATCGGATACTCGTCCGGATGACGAAGGCTCACGAACTCGTATTCCCGTTCGAATGCGGGGAAGGGGAGTTCCGAGACCCACTGCACCGTCTTCTCCGAGGCATCCGCCGCCCACTTCAGGCGCTCGGCCAGAGGGCGAAGCTCCTTCTTCGTCGGCACGCGATAGAAGCCGCCGACCTTGACGTTGATCGGGTGAATCTCGCGCCCGCCGAGTACGTTCCCGATGTCGTTCCCCACCTTCTTGAGCTGGAGTCCCATCTGCACGACCGCGGCGTGGTCCTTCGACATGTGAATGGCGCTTTCGTAACCGAGGAAGTCGGGCGCGTGCAGCATGAAGACGTGAAGACCGTGGCTTTCGATCCACTCGCCGCAGTAGAGCAGGCGTCGGAGCGCGCGGAGCTGGCCGCCCACGTGCACTCCGGCCGCGTTCTCGATCGCGTGGCAGGCGCTCATCTGGTATGCCACGGGGCAGATTCCGCAGATGCGCGCGGTGATGTCGGGCGCCTCGGCAGGCCGCCTTCCCCGCAGGAACGCTTCGAAGAAGCGGGGGGGCTCGAAGATCTTCAGCTTTACGTCGTCGAGTACGCCGTCCTTCATACGGATATGCATGGCGCCTTCGCCTTCGACCCGGGCGAGGTAGTCGACTTTGATCGTTCTTGTCTTCGCGGACTTCGGATTGTCAGTCATATTTCTCACTCTCTTCCCGGAACGCCGGCGCATATCCGTTGAAGCTTCGACAGGCGCGCCGAATGTCGGCATCCGCAACGCCGAGCCCCTTCCACCATGAGGTGAGGGCGGGCATGTTCGGCGACTCCATGGGCCCGAAACAGCCGTAGCAGCCGCGATGATACGCGGGACAGATCGCGCCGCAACCGGCGTGCGTGACGGGACCCATGCACGGAGTACCATGGGCCGTCATCACACAGACGTTGCCCCGCTCCTTGCATTCCAGGCAGACGCTGTGCGCGCTCACGTTCGGCTTGCGACCGTGCAGATGCGCGAGGAGCACGTCGACCAGTTGCATCTTGTTTACCGGACAGCCGCGGAGTTCGAAGTCCACTTTGACGTGATCCGCGATCGCGCTGGATGTTTCGAGCGTTTCGATGTAGTGGGGCGACGCATAGACGACGTTGAACATCTCCTTTACGTCCTGATAGTTTCGGAGCGCCTGAATTCCGCCCGCGGTGGCGCATGCTCCGATCGTGATCAGAAGTCCGGACTGTGCGCGGACCTCCTGAATCCGCTCCGCGTCGTGTGGCGTCGTGATGGACCCCTCGACGAGAGAGACGTCGTACGGGCCGTCGATGACCGCACGGGATGCTTCCGGGAAGTTGGCGATCTCCACTTCACCGGCGACCGCCAGGATCTCGTCTTCACAGTCGAGCAGGCTGAGTTGACATCCGTCGCATGACGCGAACTTCCAGACCGCGAGTTTCGGTTTGTCTGCCATCTAAAACTCCCGCTGGGCGAACCAGAACTGCATGGTTTCGTAACTGAATACCGGGCCGTCCTTGCAGATGAATTCACTGCCGAGCTGGCAATGACCGCAGAAGCCGACCGCGCACTTCATGTTCCGCTCCATCGTGATGAAAATGTCCTTCGGTCTCATCCCGTGGTTCAGTAACTCCATGACCGCGTAGCGCATCATGATTTCGGGGCCGCAGATCATGGCGACCGTATTCCCGGGATCGATCTCGAGGTTTCGTACGTAGGGAGTGACTACGCCGACGTGTCCCCGCCATCGCTCGGTCGCCCGGTCGACCGAGACGAGCGTTTCCACAGGCCAGCCTGCGATTTCGTTCATGAAGAGCAAATCACGGGGACGTCTTGCTCCGATCAGAACGCGGACACGGCCGTACCTTTCCAGTCGGTTGAGTGTCCGATAGATCGCGGGCCTGAGCGGGGCGAGACCGATCCCCCCTCCGATAAAAATGACATCTTTGCCGCGAGCCGCTTCCATGGGCCAGCTGGTTCCGAAGGGGCCGCGAACCCCGAGTGAATCACCCGGACGGAGGCCGCGGAGCGCGGAAGTCACGGTTCCGGCCGTTCGGATCGTGTGCAGGATGGAAGCCCCGTCCAGGTCGGGATCCCCGCTGATACTGATCGCGCTTTCCCCGGCGCCGTACGCGTAGAGCATGTTGAACTGCCCCGGGGCGAAGGTCATGGGCTCTCCCTCCTGCGGAATCAGAGCCAGGGTGAAGGTGTCGTGAGTTTCCGGGATGACCTCCTCCACGCGATAGATCTCGGGAAGGAGACTGCCCTGTTGTGATCCGATTGCAAGTTCCGGCGTACTCATCATGGCTCAGCTCCGGTCGGCGGGGGCGCCGTATAGGTCGAGTAACTGCAGACGCGTTTCCTGCAGACGGTTCGTCATGACGCGGGCAAATCGTTTGATGAGTTCGTATCCCAGCCTGGGGTTCGACTCGCACTTGCCGCGGAGGCACCTGCCGTCGATCTCCAGCACCTTCGTTTGTTTCAATGCCCGGCAGTCGAACTGATACTTGTAGGGGGGCATCAGCCAGGACCAGCCGAGTATCTGGTTCTCGCCGAGGGAAGAGATCTCGATAGAGTGGCCCCGCGCGGTCGGCACCTCGACGACCACGTGCCCCTCGCGAAGTACGAAGAAGAATTCCGCGTTCTCTCCCTGCTTGAACAGATATTCGCCGGCCTTGAACGCGGCGTTTTTTGCGCACCCGGCGATCTCTTCGATGTCGGCCGGGTCGAGGCCGGAGAAGAACGAATGCTTGGCCAGATACGGCTCGAGATTAGTTGTCGGCATGAGCTTCCTCCACGGTTTCGCTGTTTCGGATCGCCTCGACTTCTTTCGTTAGATCGATACCTACCGGGCACCAGGTGATGCAGCGTCCGCAACCTATGCAGCCGAGGCGGTCGAATTGATCCTGCCAGGTGGCCAGTTTGTGCGTCATCCATTGCCGGTAGCGGGACTTGCTCGACTGACGGACGCTTCCTCCGTGCATGTAGGAGAAGTCCCAGGTAAAGCAGGAGTCCCACCGACGGGTCCGTTCCGCGCTCTTCCCTGTGATGTCCGTCACGTCTTCCATCGTGGTGCAGAAACAGGTGGGACATACCATCGTGCAGTTCGCGCAGTTCAGGCAGCGCGCGCCGACGTCTTCCCAGTGCGGATTGTCGAGGTTTGCGTAAAGTAGATCCTTGAGGTCAGAAGTTTCGATCGTGCGTCCCATTTCTCCCGCGGCCTCGTCGATCCGTCGTTCCGCCTCCGCCACTTCGGCCTCGGTCGCCGGGCGTGTCGGCACCGCTTCGAGAATCTCGGCGCCTCTGTTGCTCCCCGCCCGGACGGTAAACCGGTGGTGGTCGGGGGTGAGGCATTCGGTCATGTTCAAATCGACCGGGAGATCGACTTTCGGGCCGGTGTTCATCGACGTGCAGAAGCAGGTCTCCGAGGCGTTCGTGCAGTTGACAGCAATAAAGAGAGCCTGTTCTCTGCGCCGGGCGTAAGCCGGATCTGCGGAACCCGGGTCGAGAAAGACGCCGTCCTGCACCGCGATCGCGTGCCGTTCACACGACCGCATTCCGAGAAACGCCATCGGGGGCTCTTCCGGCTCCGGATCGTCGATCGTGATCAGGCCATCCACCGCCGCGCAGGAGAAGACCTTCTGACGGGGCGGATGCAGATACTTCTTCCATGAGTCGGGGCCGATGACATAGCCGAACAGCGCGTCATCCTCTCGTCTGCGCAGTTCGTACTTCCCGCCGTCCTGTTCCTCCGTCCAGCCGGCCGGGAGATCGTCCACGCTCTCCAGTTCGTCGTAGACGATCGCCTGATCGCGCACGGTCGGCCCGAACGTTCGATACCCGCGTCGGCCGAGTTCTTCGAGGAGAGTCGGGAAGTCCTTTCTTTCCAGAATGTACGTTTCGTTTTTCACTAGCAGATCCTCGGCAGTTGTTCACCACTCAAAAGATCGAGGCGGCGCGTCGTACCGATCTCGCTGATCAGATTGACGCCGCCCCGTTCGGATTCTCCTGCGTAACCGATTACACCGGCGTGTTCGTTCTCCGCGCGGAACACCGCGAGCGCGTCGTCGACCTGCCCGGCCGGTACGATCGCGATCATGCGCCCTTCGTTCGCGACGTAGAGCGGATCGAGTCCGAGCAGTTCGCAGGCGCCTCGCACTTCCGGTTCCACCGCCACGGCTTCCCCCTGCAGTTCGACTCGCACGCGCGCCGCGGCGGCAAGCTCCACGATCGCGGTCGCGAGCCCGCCGCGGGTGAGGTCGCGCATGCAGCGGGGGACGATGCCGCGGTCGAGAAGTCGCGTCACGAGGTGGTTCAAGGGGGCGCAGTCGCTTTCGATCGTCGAGCGAAACGCGATCCCTTCCCGTTCCGCCATGATCGCGATCCCGTGGCGGCCGATATCTCCGCTCAGGACGACGGCGTCGCCCGGGCGGATCGGACAGTCGGGATCGAGCGGCAGACGGATGCTGCCGACGCCGGCCGTATTGATGTAGACCCCGTCCCCGTGTCCCCTGTCGACGACCTTCGTGTCGCCCGTCACGATCTCGACG
>JABDJQ010000462.1 GCA_013002425.1 Gemmatimonadota bacterium | reverse complement strand
ACTTTTCGTAGCGGCGAATACGCGTCGCCTCCATGCGATAGACCGAACGCAGGAACCACTGGCGGTACGGAACCGCCTGCAGCGTTTCGCGCGAGACGACATCCGTGAAGTCGACGAGGTTGTACGCGCCCTTCACGAGCTGCGCGTAGGGGAATACGCGAAAGAGATGCGAGTAGACGACATCGTAACCGCCCTTCGAAGACATCTCTTCGATCAGATTCTCCATCTGATTGTCGCGGTAGTACCAGACCTGCAGCGGATCCGACGACAGAATTCCCTGCGCCGCGTGCGTGTACGACTTGTTCTTGCTGAGCGCGACGGTTTCGACACGGTTACACACCTTCTCGAGCGTCTTCCGCGAATCGACCTTGACCGGCCCGTCGACGAACGTCACGAGATCGATTTCGTGATCGGCCGACAGAACCTGCAGGATATTGAACGCGCGCAGGCGATCGCCCTGGTCCGGCGGATAAGGCAGTCTCGATGTCAGAAACAGGATTTTCATGATCGTAATTTCGGTCCTTCCCTCTCAATACTGTAATGGGAACGGCGGCTTCGCTCCACCGAAATCAGACGGCAAACGACCGATTCGGCCCGGTGTCTCCCCCTTCCCTGCAGCAACGGGTAAGTCTGCCGGACTTCTTCATGTGCTACTCTCGCACGCAAATCGGGGGCGGGGTCTTCATGTGTGGAATCGCGGGAAAATACTTCTTTTCGGCGGATCGAAGCGTCGAGGGAGCGGTTCTGGAGCGGATGGCGGAGGCCCTGCGTCACCGGGGCCCGGATGACGGCGGCATCTGGATCGACGGCCGCGTCGGTCTCGCTTCGCGCCGGCTTGCCATTCTCGATCTCTCGGCCAACGGCGCCATGCCGATGTCGGACGAGAACGGACGCGCCCGGATCACGTATAACGGAGAGGTTTACAACTTTCCCGAGTTGCGCGAGGAACTCGTTCGCGACGGCGTTCGTTTTCGCAGCGGCACCGACACCGAGGTCGTACTCCATCTCTATCTGCGTGACGGAATCTCGTTCCTGTCCCGCCTCCGGGGCATGTTCGCGCTCGCGATCTGGGATACGGCGCGCGAGGAACTGATTTTCGCGCGCGACCGCCTCGGCCAGAAACCGCTTTACTACGCGCGCTCCGCATCCGGTATCACGTTCGCCTCGGAAATCCGTTCGCTTCTGCAGGATCCGTCGGTCGAGCGCGAGATCGAAAGCGGCGCGCTTCATCATTTTCTCGCGTATCAGTTCGTTCCCGGCGAGAAGACGGCGTTCCGGCAGATCAGAAAACTCCCCGCCGCGCACTACATGACAGTGCGTGGCGATCGCGTCGATATCCGGCGGTACTGGGACGTCGACTTCCAGCCGAAACGAGCGATCTCGTTCGACGCGGCCGCGGAAGAACTGCACGAACTGCTGTCGGAGTCGACCCGCATGCGCATGATCTCCGACGTGCCGATCGGCGGGTTCCTGAGCGGGGGCCTCGACTCCGCAGCCGTCGTCGCGCTCATGAGCCGGCATTCCGGCGAACCGGTGCGAACGTTCAGCATCGGGTTTCACGAAGAGTCGTTCAACGAACTCCCCTACGCCGGACTCGTTGCCGATCGTTATGCAACCGAACATCACCCGTTTCTGTACGAACCGGATGCCGTGCGGGACCTCCCCGACATCGTATGGGCGTTCGGTGACCCGTTCGGCGACGCATCGGCGATCCCGACCTTTCACCTCGCGCGGCGCGCGAAGCGGGAAGTCACGGTGGTCTTGAACGGGGACGGAGGGGACGAGGCGTTCGCGGGATACGACCGGTACCGGGGCATGCTCTTCCTCCGTTACGTCCGGGCGCTGCCGCGATTCGTTCGAAGCGCGCTCCGTGCGTCGATCGCTCCGTTTCCCGAGGCCGGCACCTACGGGAATCGGCTCTCCCGCATCAAACGTTTTCTGGACGCAGGCGACGGAACACCGGGCGCCGGATACGCCTCTCTCATGACGCAGTTCGGACCGGTCCTGCGAAAGCGGCTCTATTCGACGGAGTTCGCGACTCTGACGGAGTCGGAAGACCCCGCGGCTCTGATCGAAGCCGCCGTACGGGACTCCGACGGAGAAGACATCGTGGAGAGAGTGATGGAAGCCGATCGGCTTTACTATCTGCAGGACAACCTGCTCCCGAAAGTGGATATCACGACGATGATGACTTCTCTCGAAGCGCGATCCCCCTTCCTGGATCACGAAGTCGTCGAGTTCGCGGCGCGACTTCCGCGCGACTACAAACTGCGAGGCAAGGTCTCGAAAGCCGTTCTGAAGCACGCGATGAAATCTCACGTACCCGCGGAGATCATCGGTCGAAGAAAGCAGGGTTTCGGCACGCCGCTTCACGAGTGGTTCAGGGGAGAGCTGCGATCGTTCGCGTATGACACTCTGCTCGACCGGCGATCGCGGGAGCGCGGGCTGTTCGATCCGGAGGCGCTCGAGACGTTTCTGGGGGATCATGTCGCGCGGCGCGAGAACCACGGGCTGCGCATCTGGTGTCTGCTGTGTCTGGAGACATGGTTTCGGACTTACATCGACAGGCCGCGAGAGGAACTCACGGGCCCCCTGGCGGTCGACTGAATTCTCCGCCGGCCTGCGTGTTCACGGTTTATTCGAGCGGGGTTTCCGTGTCGAGAAGATCGGGAGCATCGGAACGGCGTTCCGCCGCGATTTCGTCGTCCAGGTGACGGTCGGGTTCGGTGTTCTGCGATTCCCCCGCGTCGGGGGCGGCGCCTGAGGCTGCGGGCGCGGGCGCGGCGGCCGTGCGC
>JABDJQ010000185.1 GCA_013002425.1 Gemmatimonadota bacterium | reverse complement strand
ATACCGAAGGGCATGAAGATCTGAGGCGGTACCGCGCGGATCCACGAAAAGTAGGCCGCGATCAGAGTCAGCAGCACCGAAATCGTGGTCTTCCCGAGCGTGCCTTCGAGTGTCATCACGCGATTGGCAGCGCCGGGATCGCCCGGAAACGACGTGTCGCGGAATACGGGATTGCCGGGGTTCATGCCGGGAACGATCCGATGATCGATCGCGGGGAGCGACCCGGGGCCGCCATCACGCCCCCGCCTTTTCGACGCGCTTCTTCGCGTCGTCGGTCCTGGCGACGCGCTTCTTTTCGACGCGCACCGGGCACGCGACCACACAGTCCATCGCCGAGGTGCGCTTCGCCGTTTCGAGCCACGAACCGAGTTCCTTCTCCACGAGTTGCGTCATGCCGTCGAGCCAGGCCGGGTGGTCGTTCAGGCACGGGATCAGTTCGAGATGCTCTCCGCCTCGCTCTTCGAAGTCTTCACGCGCCTCGTTCCCGATTTCGTCGAGCGTCTCGAGACAGTCGGCCGTGAACCCGGGGCACGCCACCGCGATGCGCTTCACGCCCGACTCGGCGAGCGCGTTGATCGTTTCGTCCGTATACGGCACGAGCCACGGATCTTTCCCGAAGCGCGACTGATACGTATGAATCACGTTCTCCGCGGGCATGTTCAGCTTCGGAATCAGCTCGCGCGAAGTCTCCGTGCAATGACAGCAGTAGACATCGCCCTTCTCGACGTACTCCTCCGGAATGCCGTGATACGAGAAGACGAGCTTCTCGGGCGGCTCGCTCATTTTCGCGAGCGCCTCGTTCATCGTGGCCGCCAGCGCGTCCACGTACTCGGCGTGCGCGTAGTACGGCTCGGCAACGCGCAGCGTGGGCACGTTCCGGCGCTTCAGCATGTGCTTGAAGACCGCGTCGTAGTTCGTGGCGATCGTGGTCGCGGAATACTGCGGGTACATGTTGAAGAGCAGAATCTTGCTGCAGCCGCGCGCGATCAGATCGTCGACCGCGTCTTCGAGCGTCGGCGCGCTGTACCGCATGCCGAACGCCACCTCGATCGTCGGATGAATCGCGCGCACTCGCTCGGTCATCTCCTCGGCCACGCGCTTCGTATAATGAAGCAGCGGCGAGCCGTATTCGGGCGACCAGATGCGCGCGTAGAGCGCGGCCGATCGCTTCGGCCTCACGTTCAGGATGATTCCGTTCAGGATCAGCCACCAGAGCCAGCGCGGTTTTTCGATGATGCGCGGGTCGCCGAGGAAGCGCTTGAGGTACGGGCGCAGCGCGCGCCCTGTCGGTTCTTCAGGCGTGCCGAGCTGCGCGATCAGCACTCCGATCTTGTCTTTGTTGCCGCGGCAACCGAATGATTCTTTTCGCAAAAAACAACCTCGAACGTTAAGCGGAAGGAAAGTATTTCTTATATAAATGAGCGCGTTGGTGCGCGGTCATTTCGTTCACCTTGCCCAGGAACCAGTCGTCGAGTTCGCCGGGCGGGATTTCGAAGAAGGCGTCGCCCATTTCGTCGAGAAGGTCCGCGAGATACTGAACGCGACCGTAAAGCGCTCGATTCTCTTCGTCGCCGAGCACGATCTCCCACGCCTGCATCGCGCGCGCCTTCCAGTCGGCGAGCGGTTCTTCGATCCAGCACGGCTCGAAAGCTTCGTTCTTCACCTTCACGAGATCCGTGACCGCGCCGGTCGCTCCGTCGATCACGGGCCGGAACGGAAACGCCCGGCACGCGAACATGCGATGCGGTCGCGCACAGCAGCACTCTGACTGTACCACCTGGACATACCACGGTTTCGCGATCAGCGGAACTTCGGGATGGCGCGCGCCGAACAGTTCTTCCTCGCCGGGCAGCAGATACTTCACGGCCGCGCCGGTACAGCAGAAAGCCGCGCACGGAACCCCGCAGTCCCCCTCGGACATCCCGCGGTCGAGCAGATCGTACACTGCCAGAAACTCGTCCCTTGCGAGCAATCGAACCCCCGAATCTGAAAACAATCGCACGCGGGCGGGCGAAACTCGAATCCCGCGTGGCATTTCCGCGCCCGCACCGATACACTCTCCTTATAGTAACTTTTCGCACCGATTCATCCACAGAGGTTTTCACGCCATGCCCCCGTTTCACGTTTCCTCGGAAGTCGGCCGTCTGCGCCGCGTTCTTCTGCACAAGCCGGACCTTTCGCTCCGGCGCCTGACCCCCGCGAACTGCAGGGAATTCCTGTTCGACGACGTGCTCTGGGTGAAGCAGGCCATGCGCGACCACGAGAAGTTCGTCGATACGCTGACCGGGCGCGGCGTGGAGGTGCTCTTCTTCGCCGATCTCCTGCGCGAAACGCTCGACATCCCCGAAGCGCGCGAATGGATTCTGGACCGCCAGGTGCACGAACAGCGATACGGCGTGTTTGCGGACAACCTGCACCGCCACCTCGCGGGGCTCGATTCGCACGAACTCGAGCTCTATCTGACGGGCGGCCTGACGCGCGGCGAACTCAAGCTCGAAACGAAGGGGCTCCCCGCGGCCATGATCGGCGACAACGATTTCGTACTGCCGCCGCTCCCGAACCATCTTTTCATGCGCGACACGTCGTGCTGGATCTACGACGGCGTATCGATCAACCCGATGAAGATGCCGGCGCGCCGGCGCGAGACCGTGCACCTGATCGGCCTCTACCGCCATCACCCGATGTTCGCGAACGAGAAGTTCCACTGCTGGTACGGGAACCGGGAGATGGATTACGGTCCGGCCACGATCGAGGGAGGCGACGTGCTCGTTATCGGGCGCGGCGCCGTACTGATCGGCATGGGGGAGCGGACGACGCCGCAGGCGGTCGAGATTCTCGCGCGTTCCCTCTTCGCCGCAAACGCGGCCACGAAAATCATCGCCGCGCGCATTCCGTCCGAGCGCGCGTACATGCACCTCGACACCGTCATGACCATGCTCGACGAGGAAACGTTCAGTATTTATCCGGGCGTGGCGGACCATATCAATGCCTGGCTGATCGAACCTTGCGACAATAACGACATCCGCGTTTCCCATGAAATGGACTTCTTCGAACTTCTCGCGTACGCGCTCGGGATTCCCGAAATCAAGCTGCAGACGACGGGGGGCGACGACTACCAGGCCGAGCGCGAACAGTGGGACGACGGGAATAACGTTCTGGCTATCGAGCCGGGCGTGGTAATCGCTTACGATCGCAATGACTACACGAACAAGAAGCTGCGAAAATCGGGGTTCGAGGTGCTCACGATTCCGAGCGCCGAGCTCGGAAGAGGCCGGGGCGGACCCCGCTGCATGAGCTGCCCGCTAGAAAGAGACGGGATCTAAAACAAGCGGCCGCCCCCGTATCGGAAGCGGCCGCTCAGGGAGCTGATTTTTCCGACCCCCTACACACGCAGCACCCACAGAAGTCCGTTGATGATCGCGTTGTAGAAGTTGTCCGAGCCGCCGCCGTAAGGGGCGTTCGTGTCTTCGCGCGTTTCCCCTTCGATTCCGTTTTCGATCAGGGCGCCCGAGGTCGGGAGGTCGAATGCGCTCGTGTCTTCGCGCCGTTCGCCCTGCACTCCGTTTTCGATCAGTGCGTAGGCCGAGCTGTTGAGCAACAGTGCCATGGCGAGTGCGGTGAACAGTGTTCTGGCTTTCATCGGATTCTCCTTTCGGTTCCTCTTGTCTTTGATGTCTGACCTTCGCTGTCTGGTCAGATCAAACGGACGCGGTACCGGGTTTTGACGGAGCTTCCCTAATTTCGAGCCGGGGGCAGGC
>JABDJQ010000184.1 GCA_013002425.1 Gemmatimonadota bacterium | reverse complement strand
GGCCTGCCCCGTCATGCCGCCGCCGCTTACGCGGGCGATCATGTCGTAACTGTCCCCGAGATTGACGGCCTGGAACGCTTCTTCTACCGCGGTCACGTGAGTGGGACGCGCGAAGTACTCCTGGATCGGCCGGCCATTCACCATTCTTTGCCCGGTTCCGGGAACGAGACGTACGCGCGCCGTCGAAGTTTTTCTCCGGCCGGTCGCGTCGTAATTCGGTGACGAACTCAACTCTGCCTCCTTAGACACTCAACGGTTCGGGCCGCTGGGCCTTGTGCGGATGATCCGAACCGGCGTAGACGCGCAGCTTCTTCAGAAGGCGGCGCCCGAGACGATTCTTCGGAAGCATTCCCTTGACGGCCATCGAGACGATGCGTTCAGGGTGACGCTCCATCATCTCGCTGTAAGGTACCTGCTTCCCACCCCCGTGATAACCGGAGTGTCTGTGGTAATATTTGTATTCCGATTTCGTTCCGGTCGTTGCGACTTTCGACGCGTTGATGACGATTACGAAATCGCCCACGTCATCGTGCGGCGTGAACTGGGGAGAATTCTTCCCACGAAGCGTCACGGCCACTTTAGTCGCGAGACGACCGAGCACGGCCTCCCGCGCGTCCACAACGAACCAGCGCCGGTCGGAATCCTCCCGGCGAAACATCTGCGTTCTCAAGGCTTACGCCCTCCCTTTCTTGGCGGAGCGCCTGTATCCGGCGCTACTCAGACTTTTCAGTCTAGCCAAGAGACACTGTATGTCAACGGTTTTTTTAACGTTACGCCCCGCCGCCGCCTCGTCCGAAGGCGGTCCTGATGGACTCCACGAAGGGCGGTCTGAGTATACCCGATTCGGTGACGAAACCGGCAATCAGCGCATTCGGCGTGATATCGAAGGCGGGATTCCACCCCTCGACCCCCTCCGGGGCCATGGGGCTGCCCATCGGCTCCACGATTTCGCCCGAAGTCCTCTGTTCGATCGGGATCCCGGCCCCCGTGGGCGTTCCGAGGTCGAAGGTCGACGAGGGAGCCGCCACGTAGAAGGGAATATCGTGGGCCCGGGCGGCGAGCGCAACCCCGTACGTGCCGATTTTGTTGGCCACGTCCCCGTTGGCGGCCACGCGGTCCGCTCCCACGATCACGAGCTTCACCTGCCCGCTGGCCAGGAGCGAGGCGGCGGCGCCGTCGCAGAGCACTTTCACCGGGATTCCGGCCTGGGCGAGCTCCCACGCGGTGAGCCTGGCTCCCTGCCAGAGGGGCCGGGTCTCGTCCGCGAATACCTCGAAGCGTTTCCCGGCGTCCCACGCCGTGTAGAGCGGTGCGAGGGCCGTGCCGATCCCGGCGGTCGCGAGAGCCCCCGCATTGCAG
>JABDJQ010000177.1 GCA_013002425.1 Gemmatimonadota bacterium | reverse complement strand
TCACGACCTCGAGACACTTCTTGCACTTCTTGTCGTAACCGACCCGTCCGCTGCACTCCTTGTGGAGCTGGTTGAAGCGGATGGTCTGCGCGGTATCGACGGCGTTGTAGATGCGAATCGGAATCGTGACGAGGGAAAAGCGGATGTGGCCCTTCCAGATGGATCTCATAGCGGGCATAGGATACTCCTCTTCTGAATACGCGTAGAATCACGTGTAAGTCCATATATTGTCAAGATCAATCTCTATTCCCAGTCGGTCCGCATGCGCACGAAAACCGGTTCGCGCAAGGTTCCATTATCAGTTATCGACGCATAACGGACTTCGCACGAGAGGGAGGGGTCGACCCACACGCTGATCTTGTCGTCGACCGGCTTCTCCTTCACGGGGCGGTCGATCGTGTCGAGTGCGTCGAGGTCTCTGCGTATGGCCGCGAGGGTTTTTCCGTCGAAGCCGGTGCCCACTTTTCCGAGATAGCGAAAGCCTCCGTCGCCGTCCGGCTCGGCGATGTGGAGCGCGCCGAACGTGTCGGCCCTGTCGCCCGCGCCTTCGGTGTAGCCGATGATTACGCAGTCGATCAGCGAGCGCGACTTGATCTTGAGCCAGCTGTCGGATCGCCGCCCGGGCTGATACGTGCTCTTGCGCAGTTTCGCGACGATCCCTTCGAGCCCCATCTCCTTCGCCGCTTCGAAGAGAGCGTGGCCGTCATCCACCGCTTCGCTCAAACGATACGGCGCTTCCTGGCTCGGGATGATGACGTCCTTCAGCCATTCGCGCCGGCGCTCGAGCGGTTCGTGCACGATCGCGCGCCCGTCGAGGTAGAGACAGTCGAAGACATACGCGATCGCGGGGTACTTCGAGCGGACGCGCGCGATTCCCTTCTCCGTGCGCTGCTGCAGTCGCCGGATCACGTTCTTGAAGACGGGGCGGCCGACGTCGTCGAGGCACACGATCTCGGCGTCGAAAACTCCCGACGTGGCGCGGAGCGACTGCTGCGCGTTCAGCAGTTCGGGGAACTGGTCGGTGATGTCGCGCTGATTCCGTGAGTGAATCGTGACTTCGCCGTCGTCGATCGCGATGAGCGCGCGAATGCCGTCCCATTTCACCTCGTACATCCAGTCGCTCGAGTCCGGCGGCTCTTTCACGAGCGTGCAGAGCATCGGTTCGATCGCGGCGCCGAGCCAGTCGATCTGGGGCGAGTCGACCCGCTCGAGCAGCCACTGGTTCTCCTTCGTCGCGTACATCCTGTACTCGCCCGTGAGCTCGGGGCTCCGCAGCTGGAAGTAGAACCCGTCCTTCTTCTGCTTCGTGATCTCGTACTTGCCCGACGCGTAAATCCACATCATGCCGCCGCCGTACTCGCCCTTCGGAATCTCGCCCTGGAAGTGCAGGTACTCGATCGGATGATCTTCGACTTTCACCGCGAGGCGCTTCATGCCCGGCTCGGGCGGCATCCCCTTCGGCACGGCCCACGATTCGAGCGTGCCGTTCTTCTCGAGGCGCAGATCGTAATGCAGGCGGGACGCGTGATGCCGGTGCACGACGAACGAATCGTTGTCGTCGTCGCCCTTCGTAGGCTTCGGCTCGGCGGTCTTGTCGAAGCGGCGTTTTTTCTCGTACGAGTCGAGCTGCTCGGGCGTTTTGTAGCTGCGCGACTTCGGCACTTTCTTTTTCGTCTTCTTCTTCGTCTGCTGCGTGTGAAGCCCGGTGCGATACGCCTCCATGCCCTCCCAGGCGTCGCCCTTCTCCTTCACGCGGTCCAGCGCCGTGTGAATGTTCCATTCGCGATGATCTTCGAGCGCCTCCAGCTCGTTCCACGGCAGCGGCATCGAAACGGCGGCGCCTTCGAGCGCGCGCAGACTGTACGCGCAGACGATCGTCTGGCTCGGACGATTACGATAGATGTCGATCAGCACTTTGTCCGTGCGCTCGTTCTTCCGGATCTTGAGCGTCGTGTTCTTCGGATTCGCCTGCACGAACGGACCGGCCATCGCTTTGGTCGCTTCGAATACTTCGTCGTATCCCCATTTCGGATCGATCGGGCATACGATGTGGATCCCCTTGCGGCCGGTCGTCTTCGCGAAAGCGTGATACCCGTAGCTTTCGAGATGTTCGCGCAGTTTCAGCGCGAGTTCCACGACGTCGGGGAACGGATAGCCGTCGGGCGGGTCGAGATCGAAAACGAAGTAGTCGGGCAGATCCGGCCTCATCGTGCGGTACTGCATCTGATGAAACTCGATGCTCGCGAGGTTGGCGATCCAGACGAGCGACGCGTCGTTGTTCGCCAGCATGTAGCGGATCGACTTCTGCTCGTTGCCGATCACGACATCGTCGACCCATTCCGGCGCCCAGTCGGGCTTGTTCTTCTGGAAGAACGTCTCGCCGTGAATGCCGTCGGGGAAGCGGATCAGCGACAGGGGGCGATGCTTGGCGTGGGCGAGAAACGTGGGTGCGATCTGCAGGTAGTACTGGACGAGTTCGGCCTTCACGATGCCGTCTTCGGGCCAGAGAACTTTCTCCAGATTCGAAAGCTCGAACTTGTGCTTACCGATCTGGACCGCGTGTTTCTTCTTCGCCATCCGCTCATTCTATCATGCGGCAGGCTCGCCGGCCGCGGGCGGCGAACGAGGCGATCAGTCCCGTCAACGCGAGGGGATCAGAAGAGTTCGCCCTGCACTTTCGTATCGTATCGGACGGGCTTTCTCGCGCCGATGCCGCGCGCCTCCAGCGAGGTCGCGAACCGCTCGGCGATCTCCACGTTGAGCGCCTCCTCGGGTTGATGCAGCCACAGATATACCGAGCCCAGTCCGCGATCGAGCCAGGCAGCGAGCCGTTCGCTCCATGCATCCACGCGCGCGTAGTCCGTCGCGTGCAGTCGGTTCCCGACGAAGCGCACGATCGCACGATTCGCGGTCAGGCGCTGGTGCAGCACGTCGCGCCGCCCGGCGACGTCCGTCAGAATCGCCGTCGTTCCCGTCTCCTCGAAGTGCGCGAAAGTCTCCTGAAGCAGCGACGTGTTCGCGGGCGCGAACCATTCTTCGTGGCGAAGCTCGACCGCCAGTTCGAGTTCGGCGCTCCAGCGATCGAGAAACGCGCGCAAGGCGCCGTGCTGCGCCGGTCGAAATCCGGGCGGCAGAAGAATCCAGCTCGGGCCGAGACGATCGCCGAAAGCCGACACCGCCCGCACGAACCGCTCCATTTCTCCCTCGGCGTTCTGCAGCTGGCGATGATGCGAGATCGCCTTCGGGATCTTGGGGCAGAAGCGAAACCGTCCCGGCACCTGCGCCTTCCAGCGCCCGACCAGTTCTTCGCGCACTCCATAGAAGGTGGTGTTCAGTTCGATCGTGTCGAAGCTCTTCGCATACGCCGCGAGTTGCTCGGCCTGCTTCGTCTTCGGCGGGTAGATCCTGCCGCGGAACCCGCGGTCGGCCCAGCGCGGACAGCCGAGCAGAACGCGCGGCGCCCTCGCCTGGTCGCGCGCGCCTCCGTCTTCGCGGCTCGCCGTGCGGCTCGCCAGAAAGCGCGCCGTGTCCGGATGGTCGGCCGGGAGCGTGAAATCGACCGTTTCTACATTTGTGAGTTTTCCGAAGTCCATGATCGTCCCGTCAGTATAACGGAGAGGCCCGTGACCTGAACCCGCTCCTCGTCGTAGAATAGTGGCGGAATTGCCGGAATGCCATCCCGCGTCGGACGGAGCCGACGCCGAAACTCGGGAAACGAGGAGTCTTTCATGCCGACCAGCTCGCGCGCTCGTGAAACCGCGACCTTTCTGTTCGCGCTTCTGTGCCTGATATCGCCGTCCCTGTCCCCCGCGGTCGCCGCGGGCGATGCCGAACCCCTTCTCTCGAACGTGCGCCAGCTCACGTACGAAGGGGAGCGTGCGGGGGAAGGATACTTTTCCGCTGACGGGAAGCACCTCGTTTTTCAGAGCGAGCGGCTTCGCGGCAACCCGTTCTATCAGATCTACTCGCTCGATCTCGAAACCGGCGACGCGATTCGCGTATCGCCCGGCATAGGAAAAACGACCTGTGCGTTTTATCGCCCGGGCACAAACGACGTGTTGTTCGCATCGACGCACGGCGATCCGGACGCCGAGGCGAAGCAGCGCGAGGAGATCGCGTTTCGGGAATCGGGAAAGACGCGCCGTTACAGCTGGGACTATGACGAACACATGGATCTCTACGTCGCGGACCGTGCCGGCCTCAACGTGCGTCGGCTTACGGAAGCGCGCGGCTACGACGCCGAGGGCGCGTATTCGCCTGACGGCAGACTCGTCGTGTTCAGCTCGTTGCGCGCGGCGTACGACCGGGAACTCTCGGCAGAAGAGGCGAAGCGCCTCGAGCAGGACCCGTCGTACTTCGGCGACCTCTACATAATGAACGCCGACGGCTCGAACGTCACGCGCCTGACCGATGAACCCGGCTACGACGGCGGCCCGTTCTTCTCGCCCGACGGCAAGCGCGTGATCTGGCGGCGATTCGACGAGACCGGCGCGATCGCCGATGTCTACTCGATGAGCATTGACGGCACCGATATCGTCCGGTTGACGGACTTCGGCGCCATGTCATGGGCGCCCTACTATCATCCGTCCGGCGAGTACGCGATCTTCACGGCGAACAAGCACGGCTTCGGCAACTTCGAACTCTTCATCGTCGACGCGAACGGTGCGAAAGAACCGGTGCGCGTCACGTTCACGGACGGCTTCGACGGCCTGCCCGTATTCGATCCCGCCGGGACGCGCCTTGCCTGGACCGCGGGCCGCACGAGCGACGAAAAGTCGCAGCTCTTTCTCGCGAACTGGGATCATGACGGAGCGCTCGCGATGCTCTCCCGATCGAGCGCGCGCGGAGAAGGCCCCACGGCCTTGATCGATCGAGCCGAGCTGCACGCGAAGGTCGAGTATCTGGCTTCGGACGAACTGGAAGGACGCATGACGGGTTCGCCCGGCGCGCGCGCGGCGGGTGACTATCTCGCCGGCGCTCTCGAAGCGATCGGCTTCGAGCCGCTGCCCGGCCTGGACGGCTATCGCCAGCGTTTCACGTACTCGTCAGGCGTCAGCGTGGACCCGGCGAGCGCGCTCACGATCGTAACGGGTGAGGAATCGCGCGCGCTCGCGCTCGACCATGACTTCCGCCCGGTTTCGTTCAGCGAAAACGGCACGTTCGAAGGCGATGTCGTCTTCGCGGGATACGGACTCAGCGTTCCCGGCGGTCTCGGCGAGGGGTATGATTCGTATCGCGACCTCGACGTGCAGGACAAGATCGTGCTCGTGCTCCGCGCGATTCCGGAAGAAGTCGACCAGAAGCGCCGTCTCACGCTGAACCGTTACGCGGGACTCCGCTACAAGGCGCTGGCGGCCCGCGAGGCGGGCGCGAAGGGGTTGCTCGTCGTGAACGGCCCGTCCACGAAGGGGCTCTCCGATCTCGTGACGCTGCGCTCGGAAGTGAACGCTTCGACCAGCGGCATCGCGATCGCGTCGATCCGCACGGAAGTCGCCGAGAACATGTTCCGGGCCGCCGGTTACGATCTGGCGGAAGTGCAGGCCGAGCTCGATCTCGAGAACCCGCACTTCGAAGGGAGCTTCGCGCTGGAAGGCGTGACCGCATCGCTCGCGGTGGAACTCGAACGCGAGCGTCAGGGCGACGACAACATCGTGGCGTGGCTGCCCGCACCGGATGGAGCGAATGCGCCCCAGTATGTCGTTCTCGGCGCGCACTACGATCACATCGGGCACGGTGAAGTCGGATCCCTCGCGCGCGACGGCGAGCACGGCGAGATTCATAACGGCGCGGACGACAACGCGTCGGGGACCGCTGTCGTACTCGAAATCGCCGAAGCGATCGCGGCAAGGCGCGCGGAATCGCCCGAGGCTTACAAGCGCGGCGTGATCGTAACGTTCTGGTCGGGGGAGGAGCTCGGGCTCGTCGGAAGCGCGTACTACGTCGAGAACCCGCCGGTCCCGAACGAACAGGTCGTGGCGTATCTCAACTTCGACATGGTCGGGCGTCTTCGCGAGAACCAGCTCACGCTGCAGGGACTCGGCTCTTCGTCGATCTGGAAGGGGCTCGCGGAGAAGAAGAACGTGGCCGCCGGTTTCCAGCTGAGCCTGCAGGACGATCCGTATCTGCCGACGGACGCGACTTCGTTCTACACGCACGAAGTTCCGGTCGTTCATTTCTTCACGGGCAGCCATGAAGAGTATAATCGCCCGGTCGACGACACGGAGACGTTGAACTACGAAGGGATGGAGCGTGTCGCGAAGTTCGCCCTCGCGATGACGGAAGATCTCGTGCGTCGCGACGATCGCCCCGACTACGCGAAGGTGGAGCGGAGCGATCGCGGCGGCGGCCGTACGGCGAACCTGCGCGCGTATCTCGGCACGATTCCGAACTACACGCAGGAAGGCGTCGACGGAGTCAAGCTCGACGCGGTTCGTCCCGGCGCGCCCGCGGACGACGCGGGGCTCGAGGGGGGCGACGTCATCGTCGAGCTCGCGGGACAGCGCATCGCGAATATCTACGACTACACATATGCGATCGAAGCGCTCAAGATCGGCGAGGAAACGCCGGTCGTCGTGATGCGCGACAACGTGCGCATCGAACTGACCATTATACCGGGGAGTCGCGAATGAGCCGGAATCCGGACACAGAAACGTATCACGCTTCGATCGACTGGGATCGCATGCGGAGCGCGTTCCCGTCGCTCGCGGGCGACACCGTGTTCATGGAAAACGCGGGCGGGTCGCAGGTGCCGGCGATCGTGGCCGACGCGATCCGCGATTACATGCTCGAGAGCTACGTGCAACTCGGAGCGGGGTACGCGCTCTCGCAGAAGGCGACCGATGTGGTGGCGCGCGCGCACGCGTTCGCGAACGTCCTCATGAACGGGGATCCCGCAAAGAGCGAAGTCGTACTCGGCCCGTCGTCCACTGCGCTCGTTCGCATCCTCGCCGAGGCGTACGGCAAGACGCTTCCCCCCGGAAGCGAGATCGTGATCGCGGAGAACGGACACGAGTCGAACG
>JABDJQ010000126.1 GCA_013002425.1 Gemmatimonadota bacterium | reverse complement strand
GGTTCCTGCGATCCCTGGTCAACGTTGATGCTCCCGAGCCGGCTTGAGTGTAAGTGAAGCAAGTTATCAGCTTTCATGCAGCCGGTCAACAGGACGCGGCCTCTCCTCCACGCGAGGATCCGGTCGCCCGGGAGCGGCGCCCTCTCCCGGTCCTCCCGGCCTCATGCTATGATGCCCGCATGACGAGCGATCATGGCTGCCGGCCGGCGGAAGAGCGCGATCTTCCGGCGATCACGGAGATTTACAATCAGGCAGTTCTCGGCACGACCGGCACATTCGACACCGAACCGAAGACGGTCGAAGAGCGCGCGGAATGGCTCGGCCGGCAGGGGGAACGAGAGCCCGTAATCGTGAGCTTCTCTGACGAAAGGGTGACCGGGTGGGCGTGGCTCCACCTCTGGTCGCCGAAACGCGCGTACGAAGGAACCGGTGAAGTGACGCTCTACGTCCGTGAAGACGATCGGGGGAACGGCGTCGGCACGGCTCTGCTGCGTGCGCTTTGTGAAAGCGCACGCTCTCTCGGGTACCGGACGCTTCTGGCCCGCATCGCGGAGAAGAATGACGCGAGCCTTCGCCTTCATGAAGCGGCCGGGTTCGAACGCGTGGGCACGATGAAAGAGGTCGGCTTCAAGTTCGACCGCCTGCTCGACGTGCACCTTCTGCAAAAGCGAATCGAGCGGCCATGACCGCACCGCGCGATCGACGGAACCTGCGCGGGCCGATCGCTTCCGGCCGGAGAAGCCCGCGCGCCCTGCCGCTGCTGTTTCTCGCAGCGCTTCTGCTGCAGTGCGGCGGAGCCCCCCGTCCGCCCGATATCGTACTGATCGTAGTCGACACGCTGCGCGCCGATCATCTCGGATGCTACGGCTACGAGCGCGACACGTCGCCGGCCATCGACCGTCTGGCGGCCGAGTCGATATTGTTCGAACGCGCCTACTCCACCGCGCCCTGGACCCTCCCCGCGTTCGCCTCGATTCTCACGGGCCTCTACCCGCACGAGCACGGCGCTTCGCTCGACTACTTCGCGGTAAGAGAGAGCGCTCCGCTGCTGGCCGAGAAACTGAACGAGGCCGGGTACGAAACGGCGGCCTTCGTGAGCCACATCTACACGTCGTCGCGCTACGGCTTCGACCGCGGCAGCGATACATTCGAAGAGTTCGGCCTTGCCGAGAACTACGCATTCGATCAGGCAAAGGAACCGAACGCGCAGCGCGTCATCACGGCCGCGGTCGACTGGCTGGACAACCGGGATCGCGGGCGTCCGTACTTTCTTACCGTGCACCTGTTCGATCCGCACTGGGACTACGCGGCGCCTCCCCCGTTCGCGGGCACGCTCGCCGGTTCGTCGGATTCGTTTGCGGTCGACGGATCGTTCGCCTCCATCCGCCCCTTCATGGATCGGGCAGATGAACTCCCCGCACGCGACGCTTCTCATCTCAAGGATCTGTACGACGAAGAAATCCGCTATACGGACGCATGGATCGATACCCTGCTTACGCACCTCCGGCGGGAGGAGCGCGAGCCGGTCATCGCCCTGACCGCCGACCATGGCGAAGAGTTTCAGGAGCATGGCGGGCTGGGACACGCCTATACGTTCTACGATGAGGTGCTGCGCGTACCGCTCATCCTGCGCCTGCCCGATCGCAACCGAGAGGGCGACGTTCGTTCCGACTGGGTCACGACAGCGGCGCTCTATCCGACGCTGCTCGCGCTGGCCGGCATCGACACGCCCGGGTCGCGCCCTCCGCTCACGAGCGCCGACCCTCCGCGCGCGCTGTTCGCCGCGACGAACCGGGACGGCCGGTACGGAGGCGCCGTGCTTACCGAATCGCGCAAATTCGTATGGGACAGGGACGGCAGCGCCGTGCTCGACCCCGCGCGCGATCCGGCCGAGGCGCGCCGCGCGCCCGGCGAAGCCGATGCACCGCTCTTCGAAAGTCTGGCCGCGACCGCGACGGAGGGATGGACGATCCGCCTTCCCGCGCAGGAAGAGGCGGTGACAGGAACAGTGAGCGTCGACGGCTTCATCCTCGACGTACTTCCGCTCACGCCGCTTACATCTCCGGTGAGCGCGAGCGACAATACGCGCTTCAGTTTCACGGCGCGAGCGAACACGGAATGCGCGTGGCGCTTTCGCGCAGCGCCTGCTGACGCCGCGGTCACCTTCTCCTTCCACGAACGCGGCCGCACCGTCGAGCCCGGTCGCATTCGAATCGGGGGGAGCGGCATGTCACCCCCGTCCGGCCGATTCACACTCGATCCGGCACGCGCGCCCGAGGGCGCGTTCGACCCGCCGGATGTCCCCGCCGGTCCGAGCGCGATTTCGATCGACCTGATTTCGATCACGAATTCGCCCGAAACGATCGACTTGTCCCCCGCCGAACGAGACCGATTACGCGCGCTCGGGTACTTCTAGCCGCTTTCGGCACGACACCTGCAATCTTTCTTCCTCAAAACTGAACTGAGATTCAGCTTTCGCAGGCGTTTCCGCAAACTGTTGATCTACAACAGCTTGTGAGAATGACGAGGCACATGCCATACCGGCTCTGTGCACATTCGGCGCATCCCGGGCAATAAGGGAACAGGAAGACCGCAAGAAGGGATCAAGGAATTGCCCAGGTTCGTCGAATTTCAGAAGGATAGGAAACGGGCGGACGGATTTCCGGGAAACGAGCCCGGTCGAGGAAAGCAACTTTGCTGACACGAGTCGTTCTTATATTGGTTGGGCTGATTCTGAGCGCGGCTTCCGCGTGGTCGGATCCGTATACTTTTACATCTCCTCTTTCCTGGGAGAACACGGACGACACGTTCCTGTCCGAGAAGTTTCCGAACACGAACTACGCCGACGCCGACTCGCTGAAGTCCGGCGGCAACGCGAAGCGAAACCGGGCGCTGATAAAGTACACGACACCGATCATCCCCGGCGGCGGTACGATCGCGTCCGCAATCCTTCACATTCCGATTCGCGACTACAAGGGAAGCGTTCTCGAAAAAACGCGCTACGCGATCCACAGGATGACCGGCGACTGGGATGCCGACCATGCGACCTGGACGATGGCCGACTCCGCCAAGGCATGGACCCAGAACGGCGGTGATTACGACACGACAACCATCGCGACGTTCGTAGTCGACAACAGCGACACGATGGCCGTGGTCGACCTCACGTCGCTCGTGGCGGGCTGGGTCACCTCTCCCTCCACGAACAAGGGCATGATGATCCGCGCCACGAGCGAACCGGGCGTGATCGTCATCGACCCTGATATCTTCGGCCGCTCGAACGCCGTTGTCGTCCACAAGGCAACGGTCTTCGAGTCGTCCGACCAGACGGAACAGAGCGCCGGCGCTCCCTACTTCGTGATTACGATCCATCCGCCCGAAGACGTACTTCCCCCCGTCGTCTCCGCGATCGGCGAGATCTCGCCGCATCTGCTGCCGAGGGGCGGCCCTGTCTCGTTCGATCTGCTCGTGCGGGTCTCGATCCGCGGGCCGGGATACGACACGGGGTTCGACCGCGTGACCCTCCCCCTTTCCGCGGGACTCGAAAACGTGACGCACGTCAAGTCGACGTTCGAAGGCGTCGACCTGAACCCGGTCGTCAGCGGTTCGTCGACCTCGCTCGTTCTCGATCTTGCGCCGCCGATCGATTCGTCCGGCGTCCTGCAGATTTCTTTCACGATGGAAGCACCGGGCGCGGATACTGCCGAGACATTCTCCGTTCCGCCCACGCTCGACGATACCAATACGCTGTTCGGTCCGATGACACCGTCGCCGGGTGACGTGGACGGTTCGAACAACGGCAATCATATGCGGGTTACGGTTCCGGGCGTACTTTCGACGATCGCGATCACTCCCGCGCTCGATTCGATCCCGGCGGACACGACCATCACGTTCACCGCGACCGGCTACGACAATGACTCGAACGAAGTTCCCGTGAACGCGCTCTGGTCCGCCACGACTCTGATCGGCTTGATGGATCCGGTGAGCGGGTTCTTCGACCCGATCCGCGTGAGCGAAGGCTACGTGACCGCCACCGACGGCGCGGTTGCCGGCAGCCTCTATACGCACGTCATACCCGGGAAACCGATCGGCTTCGCCATTGCGCCGCCGGATACCACGGTCAGCATGGACGAGACGGTCGACTTCGTTTCCATCGCCATCGACGGCGACTTCAACTGGTATCGTCCGAAAACCACATGGTCCGTCATGAACCCCGGGCTCGCCGCGATCGACACGAGCGGGCTGCTCACGCCCGCGGCGCCCGGGAGCACGTTCGTGATCGGGTCGTACGACGGCTGGTACGACACGAGCGCCGTGGCGATCACACCGGGCGAAATCGCCGCGATCGACATCGACCCGGCGAGCGCAACGATTACTTCGCTGCAGCAGATTCAGTTTCAGGCGACCGCGCGCGACGCCTACGGCAATGAAGTCGCCGACCCGGGCACGTACACGTGGGCCGGCGGCGCGCTGATCGGGACGATCGATCCCGTCACCGGGCTCTTCGACGCGACGACCGCGGGGAAGGACGTAATCCGGGTTTCCTACAAGAAGCCGAACGTCATCACGCCCGAAGGAGAAGTGGCGCTCGGCGCGACGATCGTCGGACTCACGGATACGATTACCGTGATCCCGGGGCCTGCCGTCAGCGCAGCGATCGCGCCCTCGTCGACTTCGCTCGGAATCGGCGGCGCCGTTCAGTTCACTTATCAAGCATTCGACGCCGAAGGAAACGCCGCGGCCGAAACACCGTCATGGACGGTAACCGGGGATATCGGCACGATCAGCGGGGCGGGGCTGCTTACGGCCACTTCACCGGGCAACGGTCTCGCCATCGTGACGGTCGGAAGCGTGAGCGATACCGCTTCGGTCGAAGTGCTCGACAACGAAGGTCTCGTCATCGAGGCGGTTCTCGAGAGCCGCGATCGCGTGACGCAGGGCGAGTCCGGCCTGCCGGTCGGCATCGCGCTCAGGAACGAATCGGGGAACGGCATCGCGTCGTTCTCGTTCGATCTCACTTTCGAAGGGCCGCTCGGGCAACCGCTGAACGCGGAATACGTCGTCGATTCCATTCTCGCGCCGTTCGATACGCTCGCGAGCGGGACGGCGG
>JABDJQ010000097.1 GCA_013002425.1 Gemmatimonadota bacterium | reverse complement strand
CTCTTCGAGCGAGCCTGTGCCACGATGCAGGAGCGTCGCCTCGTGCTGCCGGGGGAGCACGTTCTGCTCGCCCTGTCGGGCGGACCGGATTCGACGGCGCTCGCGCATGTGCTTCTGCGGCTTCGTGCCGAATGGGATCTGACGCTCTCCGCGATTCACGTGAACCACGGCCTCCGGGGATCCGAGTCGAACGATGACGAAACCTTCGTGCGCGCATTCTGCGAAAGCCACGCGATTCCGCTCACGGTGCGAAAAGGGCCGGTCGAAAAGAAACACTCTTCGCTCCAGGCGGCGGCGCGTGACATCCGCCGGACGCTCTTTCGCGAGGAGATCGAGGCGCGGGGCGCCCGCGTGATCGCCACCGCGCACACGATGACCGATCGCGCCGAAACCGTGCTTCTGAATCTGACGCGCGGCGCGGGCCTTCGCGGCATCGCCGGCATCACGTATCGCCGGAACCGCTTCGTGCGGCCTCTGCTCGACGTGGATCGCGAAGCCGTTCTGCATTATCTCGAGACGCACGATCTCGCGTTTCGCGAGGACTCGTCGAACGAAAACACGGATTATCACCGGAACAAGCTTCGTCTTTCGATCGTTCCAGAAATAGAGCGCGCGCTCGGCCGTTCGATCACGGCGCCTCTCGCGCGTTCGGCCGGCATCGCGGCGGAAGCGCACGATTTCATCGCGCATGTCGCTTCGCAGTGGCTCACGGACTCGATCCGCCGGGACGAAAAGAGGCAGACGGACGTGATCGATACGGGTCCCCTCCGCCGTCTCCCTCCCGCCGTCGGGAAAGAGGCGGTCGCGCAGGCGGCCCGGCGCTGGGCGGAATCGCCGTACTCTCCGAGCCGCGAGATCGTGGAATCTTTGTGGGTAGCAATGGAGAGCGGGGAATCGAAGCGATTCCGGTGGAACGACTGCGATTTCGTGGTCGAAGGGGGCGTTTTCGCAATCTGCCCCCGCGCCGACGCACCGCCGCCGGCTTCACGGGAACTGGCCGTTCCCGGCCGTCTGGCCCTCGATTCGGGCGCCATCGTCGAAACGTCGCGACCCGAAACGCGGCCCGAGCACCTGACCGGGCGGCCACATTCGCTTGACGAGGCCTGGATGGATGCGGACCTTGTGAAGGAACCACTGCATGTCCGGGTATGGCGTGAAGGGGATCGGTTTCACCCGCTGGGCGCGCCGGGAAATCGAAAACTGCAGGATCTGTTCGTGGACCGCAAGATTCCGCGCACTGTTCGCGGCCGGGTGCCTCTTGTCGAAGACGCCGAAGGCATCGTATGGGTGGCGGGCGTCGAAATCGCCGATCGCGTGCGTGTTACGGAAAGAACACGCGCGATCATCGAGGTTGCAATTCACTGGGGCGGTTGTTACGATTCCGACCCCACTTACTCCGAGGCAAGCTGAATTCATGAAAGCCTTTCCCTTCCTATTTAGTAGTAACGAAGATCCGCACGATCGCCGCGGCGACCGGGACGACGACAGCCGACGTCCCTGGCCGGGGGACGGCGGCGACGACAACGGGCACCGGGAACCGGGCACCCGCATGAACCGGACGCTTCGGTCGCTTGCGCTCTGGGTCGTGCTCATTCTGCTCCTGCTGACCGTATTCAAGATGTATCAGGCGGGCAAAACCGCCGAGACCGAGATCTCGTACACGCGCTTCATTCGCGAAGTCGAAGCGGGCAATCTGCGCTCGGCGCTGATCGTCGAAAAGGAAGTGCAGGGCGTATTCGAGACACCGATCCGCGTCAGCGTCGGCGAAGGCATCCCGCAGCGCGAAGTCGAGAACTTCAAAGTGTGGCTCCCTTCGGTCGACTCGGACCTCCCCGAAAAAGTGTGGGAGAAGAATCCGAACGCGTCGATCCGGTCGAAGCCCGAAGGGATGAACTGGCTTTCGATTCTGCTCGGGTGGCTGCCGATCCTGCTGATCCTCGGCTTCTGGATCTTCATCGTGCGCCAGATGCAGACCGGCGGAAACAAGGCGTTCAGCTTCGGCAAGAGCAAAGCGAAGATGCTGACGGCGGATCGTCCGAAGGTCACGTTCAACGACGTGGCCGGGAACGTGGAAGCGAAGGAAGAGCTCGAAGAGATCGTCGACTTTCTCAGAAAGCCCGACAGGTTTCAGAAGCTCGGCGGAAAGATTCCAAAGGGCGCGCTCCTCCTCGGCCCTCCGGGGACGGGAAAGACGCTGCTCGCGCGCGCCGTGGCCGGCGAAGCCGAAGTGCCGTTCTTCCAGATGAGCGGCTCCGACTTCGTCGAGATGTTCGTCGGCGTCGGCGCCTCACGCGTGCGTGACCTCTTCGAACAGGGGAAGCGGAACGCCCCGTGCATCATCTTCATCGACGAAATCGACGCGGTCGGACGCCATCGCGGCGCCGGACTCGGCGGCGGACATGACGAACGCGAACAGACACTGAACCAGCTTCTCGTCGAGATGGACGGGTTCGAGTCGCAGGAAGGCGTCATTCTCATCGCCGCCACGAACCGCCCCGACGTTCTCGATCCCGCACTGCTCCGCCCCGGCCGCTTCGATCGCCAGGTGGTCGTCGACATGCCGGATCTGCTCGGGCGCGAAGGCATTCTGAAAGTGCACATGCGCGACGTGCCGATGGATGACAACGTCGACATCAAGGTGCTGGCGCGCGGCACGCCCGGTCTTTCGGGCGCCGATCTCGCGAACCTCGTGAACGAAGCGGCCCTTCTGGCCGCGCGCAAGGATCGCAATGCGGTCACGATGCAGGACTTCGAAGACTCGAAAGACAAAGTGATGATGGGGATGGAACGGAAATCCATGATCATCCCCGCAGAGGAGAAACGCGAAACGGCGTATCACGAAGCGGGGCACGCGATCATCGCGGCGCTCCTTCCGAACGCCGACCCGCTGCACAAGGTTTCGGTGATTCCACGCGGCCGCGCTCTCGGCGTGACGCATCTGCTGCCGTCCGAAGAGCGTTACAAATGGACGAAGGATTACTGCGAAGACATGATCGCCGTCACGATGGGCGGCCGCGCGGCCGAGATGATCGTATTCGGGAAGCTGAACACCGGCGCGTTCGACGACATCCGCAAGGCGACGGGCTGGGCGCGCAAGATGGTCTGCGAATGGGGCATGAGCGACAAGCTCGGGCCGCTCGCATTCGGCCAGGGCGAACAGCAGATCTTCCTCGGGCGCGAGATTTCGCAGCACCGCGACTTCAGCGAAAAGACCGCGCAGGCGATCGACGACGAAGTGCGTGCGATCGTCGAGGGCCAGTACCAGCGCGCTTACGATCTGCTCACCGAGCACAAGGACATGCTCGTAAACGTTTCCGAGCAGCTCGTCGAGCGGGAGATTCTCGATGGCGAAGAGCTTTCGCGGCTCATGAAGGGCGAGACGCTCGAAGAAGTGAGCGAGATGAACTTCGCCCCGATGGAAAAGGATAACGGACGCGACGAGGAGAAGTCGGAGGACGGGGAGAAGAAGTCGATGCCCCCGTTCCGGCGGCCCGAAGAGGAGCCGCCTCCTTCGCCGGCCACCGCGTGACCGACGCGGCGAGATTCGATCTGTCAAAACGAACGCGCCTCTTCCAGCGATGGGGCGTGAAACGAGAATCGGGAGAGGCAGCGGTCATGGGGATCGTGAACGCCACTCCCGATTCTTTTTATGACGGCGGGCGTCACCACGACACCGGCGCAGCCGTCGCCCACGCCGCCACGCTCCTCGAAGAGGGCGCGGACATCCTCGATATCGGCGGCGAATCGACGCGCCCCGGAGCGACCGAGGTCCCCGCCCGCGACGAGATCGCCCGCACGGTTCCCGTCATCCGCGCTCTTCGCGCGCAGTTCCCGGCCCTCCCGCTCTCGATCGATACGAGAAAAAGCGCCGTCGCCAGGGCGGCTCTGGATGCCGGGGCGAACATCGTGAACGACGTGAGCGCGCTGCAGTTCGACCCCGCACTGGCCGACGCGGCGGCGGCATCGGGCGCCGGCCTGATCCTGAACCACATGCGCGGTGAGCCGGGAAACATGCAGAACTCCCCCCGGTTTGACGATCTATGGAGCGAGATCAGGGACGAGCTCGGGGCCGCGGTGAGGACTGCGGAGGAACGCGGAGTCGCCCCCGAAGCCATCTGCCTGGACCCCGGAATCGGCTTCGGAAAGCGCTTTCGCGACAATCTTCTGCTGATTCGCGATCATTATGAATTGCGTTCCCTCGGCTTTCCGATATTGTTGGGACCATCGAGAAAGCGGTTTCTAGGGCGTATACTCGATACGGAAGCGGACGACAGGCTCGAAGGCACGATCGCGGCCTGCGTGGCCGGCGTGCTCAACGGAGCCGACATCGTTCGCGTACACGACGTGAAGGCCGTCCGGCGCGCCATCCGCGTGGCCGAGGCGATTCATCAGGCGAAGGAATAAATGGAACACCTGCAGTATCGCATTTACGACATCATCGACTTTGCGATCGTATGGCTCCTGATCTATCGCCTGCTCCTCGTCGTCAAGGGGACGCGCGCCTCGCAGATGTTTCTGGGACTCGGCATCATCTATCTCTTCTCCGCGCTCGCCGACACGTTTCAACTTACAGGTCTGAACCGCATCTTTTCGAGCCTCAAGACCGTGTGGCTCGTGGCTTTCGTGATTCTCTTCCAGCCGGAACTTCGCCGCGCGCTCGCGCAATCGGGGCAGTTTCGGATCTTCCGCTATTTCTTCCGGCTCGAAACGACCGAGTATCTGCAGGAGATCGTGAAAGCCGCGAAGGTCATGGCGCTCAAACGGATCGGCGGGCTGATCGTG
>JABDJQ010000088.1 GCA_013002425.1 Gemmatimonadota bacterium | reverse complement strand
GTTCCGGGTCGACCACGCTGGTCGCCCTGTCCTTACCCGTTCGCGCGCCTCCCAGGTGGTGATGAGGCCACCCGACGGTATTCCCGGCCGTGATACCGCCGCTCCCGAGCTTCGCGAAGAGCGAGCGCACGATCGCATCGCCCCTTTCCCAGAGGCGTTCCTCGTCATCCGTGAACCGCATGTGGAGCGCCGCTCCGGCATCGCCGAACCTGTCGGTCACGCGATCGCTGAGCACGATTCGATTCGCCGCGTCGGGACGCATTTCGATTCCGAGCTTGATCGTGATTTCGTCGTCACCCTTCGGCCTGCCGTAGAGGGCCAGCGAGATGCCGCCGCTCCCCGCAGCCCGCAGCGGCGCGCAATGTTCGTAGGTGCGACCGACCTGCCAGCGCGAGAACGTGCTGCCCGGCACGCGCGCCGCAAACTCGCGATACGGGTGCTCCATGAAATGACGACCGACCCGGTCCCCCCCGTTGCCGAGTCCGTTCGGAAAAGCAGGGGTGCGCGACCTGAGAAGAAGACGCGTCGTTTCGACCGCACCGCACGCGATCACGAACGCGCGGGCCCGCACTTCGTGCTCGATTCCGGAGTATGTCTTCGCGTGCACGCTCGTGACGCGCCCGGACGAGCCGATGTCGAACCCGACCGCCGTAGCTCCGGGAACGAGCGCGAGATCTCGGTGCCGGCTGAGCGCCGGGAGCACGTCACGCGCAAAACGGATCGGTTCTTTGCCCGCGGGATCGGGACGTTGTGCGAACGGGGGAAAATCGACCGTGAGACCCGCGCGCCGCGCGAGGATGCGCATCTCGGAGATGTCGACCAGAGGCGGGCCCGGGAGATCCCGATCCCGCGGCGCCCGCCCCGCGCCCATCGGACTGCCGACCACATGCAGCGTCTGCTCCGCGCGGCGATAGTACGGCTTCAGATCTTCGTACCCGAACGGCCACGGATTGTCGGGGGGCGTAAGCGGGTGCGGCTCGAAATCGCCAGGCAGCATGCGCGGCGTGCGCCCGGTCCAGACGGCGGTCGTCCCGCCCACAGCGCGCACGCGCGTATCGGCCAGCGGATAGTCGAGTCCGAACGTTTCATAGGCGTCCAGTTTCTGCGCGCGCGCCATCCCGACCGTATCGGCGTGCGCGCTCCCCGACTCGAGAATGACGACGCGCTTCCCCGCGCTCAGCAGATCGATGGCGAGCGCGGATCCCGCCGGCCCCGACCCGATGATGCAGACGTCGATATCGCTTCGCGCGGCCGCGTCCTGGAGTACCGCGAACCGCGTGTCCTCCGCGCTCCACTTTCGACGGGCGCACGCGCCGAGCGCCAGCAGGAGCGAACCGGCCGCGCCGAACAGAAATTCACGTCGCTTCATGAGTGCGCGGCCGCCATGACGTTCTCCCTGCATTGCACGATCGGGGGAAGACGATCCTCCCCGGCCCCGGCGATCGCAATCGGCATGCCGCGATCGCAATGGTGGTCTCGGCGCATACTACCATGTAGGCTCGCACTCGTGAGTAAACGCGCGGCGCCGCATTTCGAAACCGAGGTCACGGAAGCATGGGATGGATACGAAATGTCCGAAGCGACTGGGAACGTTTCGGCGCGGCGAAAGCGTGTGCGCGCGTAACCTACAAGCTCGCAAACCGCGTGGGGCGCGTTGACCTGCTGCGCCTCATGGAACTGCGGGAAGAGGATATCCGGATTCCCGACCAGACTGGACCGCCGCTCACGGAACGATTCGTTCTTCCTGAAGAGATGCCGGCACTCTGCGATCAGTTCGGCCCTCGGCTGCCGCGCCGGTTCGTGGACCTCGCGATTGCAAAAGGGGACGACTGCTTCGCCCTGTTCGACGGCGCGACCTGCGCGTCCTTCGGCTGGTATTCGCGGCAACCGACGATCATCCGCGGCAACCTGCTCTTTCGTTTCGATCCCGCATTCCTCTATATGTATCACGGATACACGAGCCCCCCGTATCGAGGCCGGCGACTGCACGCGATCGGCATAGGGAGACGGGCGCGCCTCGCGTTTGAGAACCGGGACGCGCGCAGCATTCTCAGCATCGTCGAGAAGATGAACTACAGCACGCACCGGTCCGCACAGCGGCTCGGTTTCCGATTCACCGGATCGATGTGGCGCGTCGGCGCCGGACCGTTCTCGACATGCGGAACATCCGCCGCGTGCCGGCAATACGGCATTTCGATCGAAGAAGTGCGGGATCCGTTCGCGATGCCCGAGGAGCGATCGTGAGCGACCCGATTGCGATCGAAACGTTCGACTCGATCGCGGACATCGACCCGTCCGTCTGGAACGAAGTCGCGCCCGGGCATCCGATGGCATCGCACGGCTGGCTGCTCACGTTGGAGCAGACGTGCCGCGCGAAACTCCGTCCCGTCTATCTGCTCTCGTCTTCGAACGGCAGGCCTTGCGCCGCCACGCTCTGCACCTTCCCCGACAGGACGAACACGATCTACACGCCCGATCATCTCTTCTTCGGACGATTCCGCCCGTGGCTGCAGGCGCTCGGAATGTCGCTTCAGCCCGTGACGATCTGCAATCCGCTGGGCGCTCACGGGGCGCACATCGGAACGGCCGCGTCGCTGACGGCCCGGGAAACGGCCCCGCACAAGGAGGCGCTCGTTCAGGCGCTCGAGACGATCGCGCGGGAGCGGGGTTCGGGACTCATTTTCACGGCACTCACGGACGAAGAAAGGGACGTAAGAGCCTTGCTCGACGAGCGGCGTTACCGCACAGGACGCGACTTCGCAACCTGCGCGCTCGATATTCGCTGGCAATCGTTCGACGACTACACCGCCGAACTCGGGAGGAAACATCCGCGCATGCCGCGTACGATTCGCAATGAACGCAATCGCGTGCGTAAGTCGGGGGTGCGCATCGAGCGTATCGAAGACGCCCGCCCGCATGACGCGGCGCTTCACGAACTGGGCGCGCACCACATGGAAGCCCGTGCGGGCCGCCCCTTCCCGTTCGAAGCCTCGTTCTTCCCGCGCCTGCTCGAGAACATGCAAGACAGTGCGCATCTCTTCGGCGCGTTTCAGGGGACCGAACTCGCGGGGTTCTCGCTGATGGTCGAACGGAACGGCGTTGCCGTGGTCTATTTGATGGGACTCGACCCCGGACGCGGGCGAAACGATCTCCTCTATTTCGTGCTCGGGTATGACGAGCCGATCGAAGAAGCGATCAGGCGCGGGTTTCAGACCATGCAGTTCGGGGGGACGCATTACGAATTGAAGGCGCGGCGCGGGTGCTTCACGATCCCTTCGGACTTTCGCTACCGGGCGCCTTCGCCGCTCCGCGGCGCGCTGGCATCGGCCTGGATCGAAGTGCACACCCGATGGATGGATCGCAAGAACCGGACGGCGCACCGCTTCCAGAGCCCCGATCGCTTTCAGAAGCCCGCGGCTACGTGAGGTTGAATCGTGCGAGCGCGCTAACGCAGCCGTCTGGCGCCGACACCCTGCATGTAGCCCGCCTGAAACGGCTCGGCGATCCTGTCGACCACGCTCAGCACACGATACACGGCGCGGTCCGCGCGCGAGTCGGGCACCAGAGCGTTCGTCAGCGTCGGCACGAAGATTCCGCGCGTGTAACGCTTGATCTCGTAGTTCTCGCGTTCCGGCATGGCGTCGAGGATATCGCGGAAACGCAGAATATCGTGCGCGTGATTGAAGAGAGGCGGCGCCGACGGCAACCGGGAGATAGGGCCGCGATTCTTGATCTTGATCGCCTTGCGGAGCGGCGTCATGAGCCACCCGATCGGCTTCGCCAGAGGAGACTCGTGCCCCCACCCTCCCCGGTTGTATTCCATCAGGAAGAACCAGCCGCCCGGCGACAGGTGGCGATCCGCGAAGCGAAAGAATGCAGCCGGCTCGCACATGTGATGCACGGTGAGACACGCCGTAATGACGTCGAATCGTTCCTCGCCCCAGTCGTGGCGCTCGAGCGAGTCGTGCACGAGACGTGCGCCCGGCACATGTCGCTTCGACTCTGTGATCATCTTTTCGGCAATATCGATTCCGGTCAGGTTCGCGCACCCCGCGGCGGCCAGCGGCTCGAGAATCTCGCCCGTGCCCGACCCCACGTCGAGAAAAGCGAGGCCGGCGGGATCACGGCCCGCGGCGCGCACCGTTTTCAGAATCCAGTCCACGAAGCAGCGACGCTCCTGCTGATAGTAGTAGGAGTTGAAGAACTGAAGCGCGCGATAGTTCGGGGCGTAGAAGTTCATGAGCTCGCGCTCTTCGGCAAGCACGGCATCGAGATCGTGATGCGCGCCGCCGCCCGGCTGTGTTTCCGATCGTTCCGTCATCGCTGATCCTCGATTCGCGTTTCGGTCATCCTACGGCACGCGACATGAGAAAGCCCCCGCATCCTTGCGCATGCGGGGGCGATTCGTACTGTTGCGCACGACTCGAGCCGTTCGTCAGTGATTCCTACCGGAACAGCGCCTTCAGATCGCTCCAGGTGGATTCCTTCTCGAGAGGATCCACGGGGAAATCCGGACCGGCGACCCCGGTGAACGGATTCGCCTCGACGGTCACGGTCCCGTTCATGCCCTCGAGCTGATGGGGAATGCAGTGATACGGATAAGTGCCGAGCGTATCGGTAAACGTATAAAGAAACGTGATGTTCGCGGAGTCGAGCGGCGCGTCGAACAGCGCGCCCACGTTCGGGTCGGCGAAACCGGTGCCGCTCGTCACCGTGTGCGGCCCGTCATTCCAGGTCCAGCGAACCGTGTCCCCCTGCCTGATGTTCACGTTGGCCGGGCTGAACAAAAGCCCGATCTGCGTGACGTCTGTCGTGTCACCCGTGACCACGATCGTCCCCGTCATTCCGTCGAGCTGATGAGGAATGCAGTGATACGGGTACGCACCGACCGTATCGAAGAACACATAGCTGAACTCGTTTGCGGAATCGAGCGGCGCGTCGAACAGCGCGCCCACGTTCGGATCGGCAAAACCGGTGCCGCTCGTCACCGTATGTATGCCGATCGACCAGTTCCACTGCACCGTGTCTCCGCGCGTTACGACGAGCGTGGCGGGATCGAACGAAAGAGGCCCCTGGTTCACTACATGCGTCGTGGCAGAAGCGGGAGAAGACGTGAGCACAGCGCAACACAGCCAAGCGGATACGGCTGAAAGCAGCATACGATTCATGTGAGGCTCCTTCGGCAGTGGGAGCGTTGAGAGCAACCTGCCGGGATGTAAACCATTACTAAAGCATAGGGATAGGTGCCTCGTCAAGCAGATACGGGGGCGCCGACCGGAAGGCGGGGCGAAACTCACGTATCCTTGAGAAACGAATTCATTCAGTCCGAAGCACTTGCGAGGCGTTTCATGATGGCGAGATGATGATCGTCGTGCTCGGCCACGAAGAAGCAATGATCGATGAGCCGCATCGGCTGGTCGAGGCGGGGGTGGCGCGATGTACGCGCGCCGTCTTCGTTCGTCATCGCGTCGGCGCGGGCGACGAAAGCTTCCCGCATTCTGCGAAAGCGCGACAGCAGATCCGCGATCGCGGCGTCGTTGTGCCCGGCTTCGTGCGTGGCCGCGTTCGTCAGATCCGCCGGCCGCAGAACCGCCGCTCCCTCCGCGAAGTCGTCGAACCGCCCGGCCCAGAGGGGTTCGAGATCGCCGAGGTGCCCGACATGCTCCTGTATCGACCAGTCGCGGCCGTCGCGCCGCGTGAGCTGCGCTTCGGTGAGCGGGGCGCACAGTTCCTCCAGTCGCGCAGGCGCCCCGCGCAGGCGCTCGACGATCGCGGGAAAAAGATCGATCGGCGGCTTGTAAGGGAACTCGCGTTCGAACCATCTGGCCAGCGTCGTTTCGCTTTCCGGTGTCCGGTCGCCCATTCGTGTCTCTCCATGGGTGTCGGTATCGAAGTTCTCTCCTCTTTTTCTATACACTGCAACGGCCTGACGTGCGAGCCCCATTTTTGTGTCTCCTGCGATTCCGACACCACCGTTACCGGATCGAGTGTCGTCAGACAGCTCACGATCATGCTTGCATCCGGCCTCCCTTCGACCGAATATGGGCCCCATGCCCGACCCGCTTTCCAAACCCGCCAAGGCGGCGACTGCCGACGCGCCGCTTCCCGAAGGGACGGTGGCCCCCCCGCCGCCCCCCGGGCGCTGGTGGATTCCGGTGCTCGGGTTTCTGCTCGTGGCGGGGATACTTGGCTCGTACTTCAGCGGGCATTTTCTGCGTGAGGGATGGGACGGGTACTCTTATCTCGGAACGGTCCGTGCGCTCGGCGCGCTCGAAAACGACGCGGGCCGGTACGCGAATCCCGCTTACGTCGTCATCTCCGCGCTCCATCACTCGACGGGTACCGATCCGCTGCTGCTGCTCGCTCTCCTTGCGGTGATCAACGGCCTGCTGTTCGTCGCGGCGACCTACCTCTTCTTCCGTCAGTATTTCTCCCCGACCACGGTTGCCTGCATCCTGTTCGCTGAGCTCTTTCTCTGGGGGCGGCTGCAGTGGTCGGGCACCTACTCGCTCGTCGACGGGTACGCGTTCTTTTATCCGCAGACGATGGGATACGTCTTTCTGCTCCTCTCCCTCTATCTGCTCCGCCGCGCAATGGATCGCCCGGCTTACTTCGTTCCGCTCGGCTTTCTGCAGGCGCTGCTCATGATCACGCACATCGGGACATCGCTTTACTACTGGCTTCTCGTCTGCGTCCACATCGGCGTCTTTCGCGCCCTCGTCACGCCGAAGTTCGTCTGGCGGCTCGGCGCGGCGGGAGTCGGCGCGTGTCTGCTCGCCCTCACGTGGCCTTATTACGACTACATGAACAATCTGGGCATCTTCATCGACCGGCTGCGGAGCAGTTTCGCTCCGGAGGAGACCGCCGCGATCACGGTTTCGTTCCTCGCCGTCGCCATGGCTGCGGGCGGGGCGGTGAAGGCGGCGCCGAAGCGCACCATCGCCACTTCCATTCTCGTCGTGCTCCCGCTCCTCGGCCCGCAGGCCCGCCTGCTGTTCGACATCTTCGGACTCGGCGCGCTCGGGATTCTGGGCCTCTTGATTCTGGTGAAGGAAGGGCAGTACCTCTTTCCGATCTGGTGGGGCGCAGGGGCCGTGCTCTTCACGTTCGGCTTCGTCGACCCCACGCGGATCATTCTCGCGTCTTCTTTCGCGCTGTACGCGGGCGCCGGCGTTGCGATGGCGCGCTTCATTGCGCATCCGCGCGCGCCCTACCAGTGGGCAATCGCGCTTGCCGCCCTCGTTCTCGGAAATCTGTATTTCGCCTGGAAGTGGGAGTCGCATTCATGGCTCGTAGCCGTCGTGGCATGTCTCGCTCTCGCGGCCGCCGCCGTTCTGCTGGTGCGGCCGGCGAGAAGCGCGCTTTCGGTCGTGGCTCTCAGCCTGCTGGCGTTGCCGCTCACGATCAAATGGAACAAGATCACGAGCCTTGCCACGATCGAGCCGAAAGCGTTCATCGAGTCTCACGTTCCCGAGTGGGAGACCGTGCTCGTCGTCGAACCGAACAAGCGCGGAATGAATCTCGTGCTCGGCGGCATGCAGTCGAGGAACGGACTGTGGGCGGGGCCCAATACGGATTCGCTCGAGGTTTACACGCGAAAATGGCAAACGCCCTATGTGATGTTCTATGGCGTGCCCGTCGAAGACGTGGGAGCCGAGTACGATATTCTCGCGCAGGATGGCGAGGCGGCGCTCATTCGATATTACTATGAGGAAACGGGCGAATGAAATCCGGGTAACGGCCCGGTGGAAAGAGGCCTGCGGAGATGGACTCTCCCACGCGATCCTTCGGAAAATACGTGTTCGTGCTCGGCGCGATATTCATGGCCGTCTCGTGCTCGCGCCCGGTGAGCGACAGCGACGACGACGGGCCCGAATCCGCCCGCCGCATGATACGCGAGGCGAACCTCGAAACCGCACATTGCGGCGTGCTCGTGCTGGACGTCGCGACGGGTGAAACCGCGCTCGGCCTGAACTCCGGACGTCTTTTCACGCCAGCTTCGACGATGAAACTCATGACGACTTACGCCGCGCTACTGCAGCTCGGGGCGGACTACCGGTTCGAGACGACGCTCTGGGTGCCGGAAACGAACGCGGAACCGGGCGTCGTGACGCACGTCGTGCTGCGGGGCGGCGGCGATCCGTTTCTCGGGGACCGTGAGTGGGAGAAGAACGCGCCGGCCGCGTTCGACTCTCTCGCGTCGGCGCTCGCAGCGCGGGGCGTGACGAAGATCGCGGGCGACCTGGTCGTCGACGCCTCGCTCTACGGCAGCGACATCATTCCCGCGGGATGGTCGTGGGGGCATCTCG
>JABDJQ010000086.1 GCA_013002425.1 Gemmatimonadota bacterium | reverse complement strand
ACGAAGAGCCCCGCCATGCGTGATCTGATCCAGCTCGCACGCAAGGTCGCCGGTACCGACACCAGCGTGCTGCTGCTCGGCGAGACCGGCGTGGGCAAGGAGTGGCTCGCGCGCGCGATTCATGCCGACGGCACGCGGCCAGGCGGCTCGTTCATTGCCGTCAACTGCGGCGCCCTTCCCGAGACGCTGCTCGAAAGCGAGCTGTTCGGCCACGAAGAAGGCGCGTTCACGGGCGCCAGCAGGCCGCGCAGAGGGCGCTTCGAACTCGCGCACAAGGGGACGATCTTCCTCGACGAAATCGCCGAAATGCCCCTGCATCTGCAGGTGAAGCTGCTGCGCGTGCTCCAGACGAAGACGATCCAGCGGCTCGGGAGCGAAGACGAGATCCAGACCGACGTGCGCATCATGGCAGCGACAAACCGCGACCTCGAAGAGGCCGTGCGCGCCAGGCAGTTCCGGCCCGATCTCTATTACAGGCTCGCCGTCGTGAATCTGCGCATCCCGCCCCTTCGCGAACGGCGCGAAGATATCGAAGAGCTCGCGCAGAGTTATCTCGAAGTGTATCGCCAGCAGCTCGGCCGCCCCGTGCACGAGATCCGGGCCGAGGCGATGTTAGCCCTCATCGACTATTCGTGGCCCGGGAACGTGCGCGAGCTCATCAACGTCATCGAACGCGCCGTGCTGCTTGCCGCCGAGAATGAAGTCGGCCTCGAGGATCTCCCCCGCTCGATCACGCCCCACGCCACGAACGACTTCACACCCGCTTCCGCCGCACCGAGCGAGACCGACGACTCCGAATCCCGCGACACCGCCGGATTCCCGCGCGCGCTCTTCACAACGCGGCTGCCCGACGCCCGCAGCCGGCTCGTCGAAGACTTCGAACGACGCTATCTCTCGCGCCTGCTCACGAAACACGAAGGCCGCATCGGCCCGACCGCGAAGTCAGCCGGCATCACACCCCGCGCGCTCTATGAAAAGATGCGGAATCTCGGTCTGGCAAAAGAGGATTTCAAGGAGTAGGCAGAGGTGGATAAGCGAAAGTCAGGAAGAATAACTCGATTCCTCGAAGCGCTCTCTCTCGTGTCCATCGCGTTTCTATTGACGTTTGTCTGTCTCGAGGCCTGCTGCCGGTTCTATATAACCCGAGTCGCCGACGAAGCCGACTTTCTGATGTATGCCTCTATCGATCAGATCAAGGCCAGGGGCCAGGTCGATCTCCCGCGATACTCGCCGCACCGCTACCTGGGATACATGCCGACGCCGGGTTTCGAGTCCGGTAACGATCGACACAATGCAGACGGTTGCAGGGGCGATGAAATCACGAGCCCCAAGCCGAAGGACGAGTATCGCATCGTTTGTCTGGGCGGATCGACAACGTACACAACGAACCCGAAGAACTGGCAGGAGTCCTACCCCGCCGTGCTCGAAGCAATCCTGAAGAAACGGGGCTACCACAACGTCAGGGTGATCAACGGTGGTGCAGCGAGCTGGAGCAGCTGGGAAGTCCTGATCAACTTCCAGTTTCGCGTGCTCGATCTCGACCCCGACATGATCATCGCCTACCTCGGAATCAACGATGCACACACACGACTCGTCTGGCCGCCCGAAGCGTATCGCGGCGACAACTCGGGCCGGCGCGCGGCCATTCATGCGATGTCGAGGGAAACAAGCGTGCTCGAGAAGAGCAGTCTGCTACGGATGATTCTGATTCGTCTTCGAAAGATCAAACCGCATTCGGATATGGAAAGGACGCTCGACGCGGCTCCTGACACATACTATGGAGAGCTTTTTCAGTCACAGGTGCTGAGTGGAAAATACCCGAGCGGGATCTTCGAGAAAGTAAGCGCGTCCGAGATGTTTCGCATCAATCGCCCGATCTTTTTTCGCCGCAATCTGGAGAACCTTGCGGCGATCGCGAATCATCATGGTGTGGAGACCGTGCTCGCCTCTCTCATTCTCTCTCCTCACTTTGAGAGACAGCCTCGCGCAACCTCGGACGAGTACGTGGGAGCGGTGGCGGAGACGAATGAGATTCTGAAAGAGATCGCCGCGGAGATGGACCTGCACTTTTTCGACTTTGCCTCTGTCTTCCCGAAAGATCAGAAACTGTTCACGGACGGCCGGCATGTCACGCCGAGTGGGGCCATCATGAAGGCCCGTTACTTTGCGGACTACCTGATCGACAATCAGTTGCTCTCACCGCCTGGCGCCACCAACTGATTCCGACACTCGATCGCCCCGCGACAGGACCCCCTGCCGAGCCTGCCGAGGCAGGG
>JABDJQ010000084.1 GCA_013002425.1 Gemmatimonadota bacterium | reverse complement strand
GGCCCACCTTCCGTCCATCCGGATGACGGCCCCCATCGTGCCGAAAAAATTGAACGGAAACGGAATGAAATAGGGCAGGGTCGCCGGGATCCCGTAGTACCGCGCGAACAGGTAGTGTCCCATCTCGTGCGTCAGCAGAATCGCCACGATCATCAGCGAATACGCCACGCCCCCGGTGAGAATCGTCGTACCGATCGTGGCCAGAAAGAGGCCGACGGGAAGCCACGGGAACGGGCGCCGCGGCGGAACATACGCCCCGGTACGTTCGTCGAATTCGAGAACCGTTTCCGCCTCGAACGGAGGTCCGCCCGGATGAGAAGTCATACCAGGCCGTCCGTTCCGAAAGCCTCGCGCAGCCGGGATGCATACTCCCGGCCGATCGTGTCCCAGTCGAAATGACGTTTCGCGAGCTCCGGTCCGGGCTTCGCCATTTCGGCGCGCTCCGAAGCCGGTCGTTTCGTAAATTGCCGCACAAGCGCTCCAAAGTCGTGAGGGGTGGGTGCACTCACCATGCCGCACCCGCTTTCGCGTACGAAGCGCGCGGGCTCACCGACATCCGTCAGGAGAATCGGCCTCCCGACCGATAGATACTCGGCAAATTTCGTCGGCATCGCCACCCGCGTCACCGGATCGTCCGCCCGCGGCAGCAGAAGGGCGTCCGCGCGAGAGAGTTCGCGCACCAGTTCTTCCTGCGTCAAGCGCCCCTTCATCGTCAGTTGCGGATTGCCGATCCCGCCCCATTCCCCGCGGAGCGACGCGTCACCCGGTTCGAAACCGATGATGCGCAGTTCGAACGAATCGTCCCGCGCGCGGATCAGCTCTTCGAGGAACTCGAGGCCCTGCCACGGGTCGAAACGGCCCGCGTACAGAAGCCGCGGAATCTCGCGTGCGGGATACGGCTCCGTCTCCCGAAAGCGGTCGAGATCGACCCCGTTCCTGACCATCCATATTTGTTCCGGATTGACGAGCCCCGACGACAGCACATGCTCGCGGAGCGGTTCCGAGACCACGAGAACGCGATCCGCCGCGCGCAGACCGCGCCGTTCCTTCCACCGTTCCTGGGAAACACGAAGTGCCGACTTCCAGCCGCTGTTCGCCGCAGCCGCCAGCCGCTGTTCGGCGACCGTATCGCCATGCATGTCGAACACCCGGTACGGCGCCTTACGGCGCGAGAGCCACGACGCCGTAAACGCGCACGCCGCGCTCCCCGCGTGAACGATGGCGCCCGCTTCACCGAATGCGCCTCTCACTTTCAATGGATGAAGAATCGTGGGGTTTCCGAGCGGAGGATCGCCCAGATAGACCATGCGCGAATCGATGCCCTCGGCGGACAGATGACGGGCAAGCATGCGCAGGCGGTAGTTATAGGCGTCCGCCGCGTCACTGCGATTGTGAGAGAGAAAGACAGCCCGCAATCAATGCCACCTCTTGGAAAGAACCGAATGCATAGCATACCATGGTCATCACGAAGTCCCGCTCCCCCATCGCAAGGAGAACGTCTCATTTCCATCTGGTCCGATATGCTTCGGGAACCGGAACCCTTCGCCCTCTGCACGGTGATCGAAGCCCGCGGGTCGACCCCCCGCCGGCCGGGCGCCCGTATGATCGTACGGGCGGACGCCTCGATCCGGGGCACCGTAGGCGGCGGAACCGGGGAACGCGACGTGATCGTCGCGGCGGCACGGGTTCTCGCTCTCGGCGCGCCCATGATGTTTCCCGTGGAAATGTGGGCAGACGCCGATGCAGCCGAAGGCATGGTCTGCGGAGGCCGTGCGGTGCCCCGTGGGCACGGGCCCGCCGCCGGATGCGGCGCTCCATAGCGGGTGT
>JABDJQ010000080.1 GCA_013002425.1 Gemmatimonadota bacterium | reverse complement strand
CCCGCGTGCCCAGCACTCTTACTTCGACGTCGATGTTCGAGAGCGAGACATACTCGGGAGCGTGAAAACCGCTGTTCACGACGAAGAAGAAGATGTCGGCGAATTCGTCGCGAAGCGCGCGCACGTTTGCTATCTCGACTCTCCGGTTGCCGGTCGCGATCTTCTGTATAGTACCTTCACTGATCTTGTAGACGAAGATCTTGAGATCTTCGGCCGCCACCGTCGTGTTCAGCTTGATTTCGAGAGTCGTGTTTTCGGGGAAAAGATCGTACTCGAGATCGAGCCGGTAACGCTTCGCGGACACGTCGATCACACTGTTCCTGAATACCTTGAGCGTGTCGCTCTCCTCGTCGATTTCCCAGTAGCCCCAGACATAGTCCTCTTCGATGAAACTCTGCCAGTTCGCGCCGTATAGATAGCCGAGGAAGTATTCATTGACGAAATTGGGGTACCAGGTTCGGATCAGGCCTGCGTCAGGCGTGTATGTGCCGTTCAGAGCCTGGACGGGATGAAGCGGTGGACCGAGCGTGGTTCCGAGACGCGAGAGGATGTGGGCGGGCTTGAAATTCAGCTTCTCCGCGAGGTACTTGATCATCGGCGCCATTCCCTGACCGTGGCGCTTCTGACGGGCGGCGAAATCGCCTGAGCCGTAAAGAGTGCCTGCCACGATTCCGTCGAACGGCGTCTCCTCGTTGCCCGCGAATCCGGGCGGCACGTAGCTCGCCTGCTGATCGGGCGGCGCGAACTTCCCGCCGACCCATGCGACTACCGCTTCGTGCAGCCAGTGGTATTCCTGCTGGTTCGGTCCGACCATGATCGGGTAGTAAGGATCGTAGGTGTAAGAGAACAGGATCCAGCGGAGGACGGCCTGCGCCGCGGCGATCCGGATGGACTCCTTGTCGCCGCGCATGGCCTCTCGGTCCAGCATGATGTAAGACGACTTGTCCCGGTTTCGATACAGGAAGCGCGCGCCGTCGGATCCGATGTTCTCGATTCGGATCTGCAGCATCTTGCTGTCCGCCATTATGCTGCTCTCGAAACCCATGTTCACGAACAGTCCGTATGCGTCGTCGACGAGAGCCATCATGTCCGCCGCGTGAAATCCCGGCGGAATCGCCAGATCGTATTGCATCGGTTCTGATCCGCCGCCCGCGGTCAGCACCCGAACGTGTCGACTGACCCCGATGATGCGGAACGTCATCCGCTCCAGGAAGTCCTGCGTTTTGGGACTCTTCGCCGAGGACCAGGCCGGCACGTCGCAGATCAGGACGCCGGACGAGTCGATCGTGGAAAGCAGGTCGTAGGCGACCATCGTGTCGCCGGTCGCGGCGACGATCGCGTCCTGGCCGAGCGCGACATGGCACGAGTCTTCCGGATTCCCCGTGTGGACGAAGCGTACTTCGAAACCCTCCGCACAATCCGCAGGCAGCCCTTCGACCCGGAACTCGTCCGTGATCTGGTCCGTGCCGAACGGCTTCGATTCTTTCGACCGGTAGAGCGAGATGGTTTCATCAGCATCGAACGCCCCCGCGGGAACGGACAGAACGATCCCCTCCGCGTCGATCGTTCCCCCGCCTGAAGCGATCGTTGCGGTTGCAATCGGTTCTTCGACATCAGGAGGATCTTTTTCCGCTGGTTCCGTGGGATTTGCCGAGCAGCCGACAAGAAGAACGACGCTCCCCAGCAAGAACAGAAGTAGTAGATATGCGGTCGTCTTCATGGGTGCGCTCCTTCGTACGCGAGTCACTCTTCCTAACGA
>JABDJQ010000059.1 GCA_013002425.1 Gemmatimonadota bacterium | reverse complement strand
CGTCGAGGCAGAGCGTGCAGCTTCAGCAGTGGTCGGGCGCGGGAGAGTCGTGCGGCAGATCGCGGTCGATCAGCATGCCGCCGAGAAAGAACCACGACCCTTCGCCCTTGCGGATGACGTTCGCGTTCTTCGCCCGCCATCCGATTCCCGCGCGTTCCGCGTGATATTTCTCGAGCATCGGCGCCGAATCGACGAACCAGCGGACGCGCACTCCCGGAAGGACTTCTTCGACCGTCGGAAGGAGCGCGCGCCAGAGCTTGCGGATGGTTTTGTGATAGTCACGACCGCGGGCGTAGCGCGAAATCCAGGAGGGGCCGGGATCAGTTTCACCGCCGGGATAGTAGTTGAACGCCCCCATCAGGATCGAACGGGCCCCCGGCAGCAGCGACTGCGGGTCGAGGCGAAGCTCTTTCTGTGATTCCATCCAGCTCATCGAGCCGTGATATCCGCGGCCGAGCCAGCGGAGAAGTCGCTCGCGCTCCACGTCGGGGACAGAAGCCGGGGCGACGCCGAGCGCGAGAAATCCGAGTTCGCGCGCCCGCTCCTGAATGCGGCGTTTCGCGTCGGCCCCGTCCCGGTCAGTGGGATGCATCTTCCCGCGCCCTTTCGACGATCCAGAGAGATTTTGCGCCGGGCACGCTGCTTTCCGTCCCCGGGAACGGGTCGATCCCGGTCATGGAGAGAAAATGCAATCCGGCCGATGCGACGCATTCGCGGACCACTTCTTCGGGGAAGCAGGTCTGCACGTGGTGCGACTCCTGCGACGTGCCGTCCGCGAAGTCGACCCGAATGCGGGCCTCCCCCCTTCGCTTCTCGGCGCTGTAGCTCGTCACGATCGTGAGCTTCCCGTCATCGGTGTCCGAGACGAACGGCGTCGGATCGCCCCAGACACGTTCGTACGCCCGAGCGCGGTTCAGGTCGAACAGTGCCTTCCCCCCCGGTTTCAGCAGGCGCCGCCACTCACGGAATGCCCGTTTCAGATCCGCTTCGGAGTCGAGATAGTTGAGGCTGTCGTAGAGGCAGAAGAGCGCGTCGACCTCGGCGTTCAGCGGAATCGAGACCATGTCGCCGCAGACCCAGAAGACGTCGGGCCGCTTGCCGCGCGCCCTGTCGAGCATCGCGCGGGAGCGATCGATTCCCGTAACCCGGGCAGGCGATCGGACTTCGAGAAAGCGGGCGAGAAAAGACCCTGATCCGCATGCGAGATCGACGACTTCGCCACCCGTGGCATCCACGAGTTCGCGCGCTGTCGCGATGAGTGAGAGCGCGAACCGGTCGAACTGCGCGGCATCGTAGACACGGGCGAATGCGTCGTAGGAGTTTTGCGGAAGACGGACCGTATCGTCCTCCCCGCCCGTCATTCCCCGGCGCCTCCGATCAGAGATACGCAGTCTTCTCCGATCGCTTCGCGAAGGGCTGCGACGAGACTCGACCGGGGCTCCACGCGGAAACGGCGCGATCGGATCTCGACCTCGCCTTCATCGTCGGTGCAGATCACGAACTGAACCGGCGTGCTCCCGGGATTCTGCTCGAGAACGCTCTTCAGCTTTCCGAGCGAAGCGTCCGTCAGCCTGTCGATCGGAGCCGCGATACGAATCAGTTTCGTGAAACGGGCCTGGCATTCCGACAGAAACAGGATTTCATTCACGATGATCTTGGGCTGCTCTTCATCGCGCGCGGATACTTTGCCACGGAAGAAGAGCGGCTCGTCGCTTTCGAGATACGCGCTCACGTCGCGATAGACACTGGCAAACACGAGCATTTCGGTGCTTCCACCGAAATCTTCCACGGTAACGAACGCCATCGGGTTGCCCTTGCGGTCGCTGATCACGCGCTTCGCGGCGACGATCCCCGCGAGCGCCACGAACTGCCCGTCCTTCATTTCCGCAAGCGTGGTCGTCGTCGCGTTCGCGAACCGGAGTTCGTCCTCGAACTCGCTCAGCGGATGCCCGCTCACATAAAAGCCGAGAACGGCTTTTTCGCGTTCGAGGGTTTCGCGCGTATCCCACGCATCGACGCGCGGCAGCGGCGGTTCGGGTATCGACGTGCCGTCGCCCCCCGTGTCGAACAGATTCGCCTGGCCGCGCGCGCGGTCGCTCTGCATCCGGTTCGCGCGCTCGAGCGCCGGCTCGACAGCTTCCATGAGCGCGGCGCGGTTAGGCACGAGCGAATCGAACGCGCCCGCCTGCACGAGCGCTTCGAGAACGCGCTTGTTGATGAGACGGATGTCGACGTTCTCGCAGAACTGGAAGAGGCTCGTGAACTCGCCGTGCTCTTCGCGAGCCAGAATCATCGAGTGAATGGCGCTCTTCCCGACGTTTCGAATCGCGGCGAGGCCGAAACGGATCGCCTCCCCTTCACACCGGAAATCGACCGCGGATTTATTGACGTCGGGCGGAAGGACGTCGATCT
>JABDJQ010000052.1 GCA_013002425.1 Gemmatimonadota bacterium | reverse complement strand
AGGCTCACGCCGCTCCGGTTCGTGAATTCGTATCGCTCGGTCGCTATCCCTGCCATGATCGGATCTCCTCGTTGCTCTCGGCTCGAAACGGCTGTACCGTGGCTCCATGTCGCGGAACACACTCGCTATTTTTCTCGCGCTCGGCGCGGTGCTCTCATGGTCGACGGCCGCCACGGCTTTCGCACTCACGTTACGACAGCTCAGCGTGGCGATGACGCTTTTTCTGGCCGCGCTCACCGCGGCGCTCTTTTTTACGGTCGTCGTATTCTCGCGGGCGGACCTCCGACGCGCGATCGGCCCCGCGTCAATCGGCCCCTCCCTCCTGCGTGGGTTGCTGAACCCCTTCCTATATTACGTCATTCTGTTTCATGCCTACGAACGGCTCCCGGCGCAGGAAGCGCAGCCCCTGAATTATACCTGGCCGCTCATGATCGTACTGCTGGCGGCGATCTTCCGCGGTGAATCGCTGACGCGCGCGCACGTGCTCGGGCTCGGCGTGAGCTTTCTCGGCGTGCTCGTGATCTCGACGCGCGGCGATCTGCTCGGCTTTAACGTGAGCGATCCGCTCGGCGCGGCGCTCGCGGTGGGCAGCTCGGTCGTCTGGGCGTCTTACTGGATTCTGAACGTGAGCGATGCGCGGCCGGCCGCGGTCAAACTCATGACGAACTTCTGGGTCGGCTCGCTTCTGACCGGCGCCTACCTGCTCTGGACCGGCGACCGGACGCTCACGGCAGGCGGGCTCGCCGGCGGCGCGTACATCGGGCTTTTCGAGATGGGGATTCCGTTTCTGCTCTGGATGATGGCGATGACATGGACGACGCACACGGCGCGAATCGGCAACCTCGTGTTTCTGTCGCCCTTTCTTTCTCTCTTCTTCGTGCATCGCTTCGTAGGCGAGGAGATCCTGCCCTCGTCATTCTGGGGCCTCACGCTGATCGTGGCGGGGATCGTGATCCAGCGCGCGCTCGGCGGAAGAGGCAGACGCGCCGCGGCGGCGGGTGCCATCGTTCTTGTCGGGCTCGCGACCGGCAGCACGCCGGGGATCGCGCGCGCGGACGATGACGCCGGCGAGGACTCGTTCGTGGAGTCGTTTCTGCGCGCTCCGGATCGGATGAAGTCGTGGGCGCAGGATGACCCGGCTACGATCGATCTTCTCGAGCGCTACATGCCGGAAGCGTGGCTCGCTCCGAGCAGCTACGGCCCGATCGACTTCTACGAAGACTACCTTCCGGAGTGCGTCCTCCGCGACGCGAACGACGGAAGGCGCGTCGTCGCCGACACGGTGACACGAATCGATCTCGAGCGCGTGCACCGAACGGCCCGCTTCTATCTGGACTACACGCTTCCGCAGTACGAGGCGATCGCGGAACCGAAACGCGGGATCGTCTCTCCCGCGTACGGCCGGATCTACGAGGACACGATCGTACTGCCGGGGGGCAGCGAACAGGTGCTGCTCTTTCTGAAGTACTCGTTCGTCTTTCCGTACAGCGGGCTGCCGCGCGAGATCGCGGGCTGGAAGCGCTTCGTGGGCGGGCTGATCGGCGATCCGAACGCGTGGCACGAACTCGACATTCACGGGGCGGTCCACGTCGTGCTCGAAGCAGGCGACCATGCCCCCGTCGGCATTCTTCTGGCCCAGCACAACCATCATCGCGTCTTTCTTGTGGGGCATGACTTCGACTGGCCCGCAAACGACCGTGTTCCGGTCGGCTTCGCGCAGTTTTCGAACGAGCCGTATCTTCTGCTTCCGGGCGATACCGTGCGAAGAGAACCGGCGGCGGGCAATCCGATGGAGATGGAGTGGATCTTCGGGCGATCGGCGCGCGCGCCTGTCACGAGCGGGCATGATGTCGTGTACGGCATTGCGGAGGGCGCGATCCGGGTTCCGCTGCGGCTCGAGACGCTCCCGCTCGACGACCCGCTTTACACCGCGACGATCTCGCTCGGAGATCGGCCGAAGATCTGGGGCGTGTATGAAACGTGGTTTCAGGCGGGGCCGCCCGGAATCGACTTCTATACGCTGCCCGCGCTCAGGAATCTCGGCGACCTGTTGCTGTTCTGGTGGGCGAATCCGCGCGACGACCATTATTTCAGGCTCGTGGCGGAAAACGTGCGCGACTGGGACGACCACGATCTCGCGCCGATACTGGATTATCAGCGCGGACGCTGGTTTCAGCGCGACCACGGATTCCAGCGCGAACGCTGATTTCAGCGCGAACGCTGACGTCAGCGAACCAGCGTCACTTTTTTCGATTCCGATCGCCCGCCCGTTTCGACGCGCGCGAAGTAAACGCCGTTCGCGACAGGGCGCCCGCCTTCGTCGCGGCCGTCCCATGTCACGCGATGAGCCCCCGCGCTACGCGCTTCGTTCGTGATAACGCGCACTTCCCGCCCGCTCAAGTCGTAGAACGCCACGCGCACGTGCCCGGCAGCGGGAATCGTGAACGCGACCTCCGTCTGCGAACGGAACGGATTCGGCGTCACCGCGTCGATCGTTGCGAGCGCAGCAGGCCTGCTTGCGCTCTCTTCCTCCGCAGCGTCGACACCGGTCGCGATCGCGAGGTCGAGCCTGTACGCGGACCGGCCGTATGTCGCCGCGAAGAGCAGCGGCGTCAGGTTCGGCGTGCCGAGCGCGCCGGGAACGTATTCGAGATCCGTCACGATCGCGCCTTCGGGCATCGCGTTCCCGAGCGGCGACCACGTCGCGCCGAGATCGCCCGTGACGAACACGCCGACGTCGGTCGCGACATAGAGAATGCTGCCGTCGTCTTCGTCCACGATGATGTCGTTCACGGGGGCGTCGGGCAGGTTGCTCGAGATATCCGTCCAGCTCGCGCCGTGGTTCGTGGTCCGGAAGACGTGCGGCAGCGGATCGTCGTCGCGCAGTCCCGAGAACGTCACGTACGCGATGGCGTCGTTGTCCGGATCGACGGCCACGCGCGAAACCCACCGGTTCGGAAGCCCCGCATCGATCTTCGTGAACGTCGCCGCGTAGTCGGTCGAGACCCAGACGTTCGCGTCGTCGGTGCCGACGTAAATCGTGCCCGAATCGCTCTGCGCCACGGCGATGGTCGTGATCGTGCCGAACGTCACGCCGCCGCTCCCGCCGAAGCCATCGGAGAAGTCGATGCCGCCGCCGACCACGGTCCAGCTGCTCGCGCTGTTGTTCGAGCGATAGAGCCTGTTCGCGCCGAAGTAGAGCCGCGTGCCCGCGTTCCCGACGCTCGCGGGGTCGACCACGACCGGCGTCGACCAGTTCTTGCGATCCGACCCCGAGATTCCGCTCACGGCCGAGCTGAACGATCCGCCGTCGTTCGTCGAGCGATAGAAGTTGCCGTACTGAAACTCGAGATAGATCGTGTTCGCGTCGTTCGGATCCTGAATCACGTAGTGGCCGTCGCCGCCGAAGAGCGCGGAATACGATCCCGCGCCCCCCGTCGTCCGCACGGTCCCGTTATCCTGAAGCCCGGCGTACACCGTACTCGTCGACGCGAGCGGCACTTCGATCGTATAGAGCTGCGTGATCGGCAGGTTCGAGACGAAGCTCCAGCTCGAGCCGCCGTTCGTCGTGCGATAGAGCCCGCCGTCGTTCCCCTTCAGCATGATCTGCGTGTCGTTCGGGTTGATCCACTGCGCGTGATGATCGACGTGCATGCCGCTCGAAACGTCCGTGAACGAAGCGCCGCCGTTCGTCGTTTTATACAGGAGAATGCCGTCGGCCCAGACGGTGCCCGCCGCGCCCGGGTCGACCCAGAGG
>JABDJQ010000038.1 GCA_013002425.1 Gemmatimonadota bacterium | reverse complement strand
CACGATCGAGGCGTCCTGGAGATGGGCCGCCAGCGCCGGGAACGGCGCGGCCAGGAGCGTGTGCACGCGGTACGGTTCGCCCGGATCGATCTGCGCGATGAGACCTTCCTCGCCGGGGCCGCCGGCCAGCACGATCGGTCGTGTCGGAAACGCTTCGAGCAGATTCCGAGCAAGACTCCTGAAGTTATTGACAGGCCACTGTTTGGTCGGTCGACCGGCCCCGGGCGCCAGCACGATCGCTCCGGGCAGGCCGCCGCCAGAGGCGCGCAGAAGCGCCGGCGGGGAGTATTCGGGGGTGACTCCGGCCTTCTCGAGCGGAGCGAGATAGCGCCGCCAGACAGGCTCCCCCTTCCCGCGCCCGCGCTTGAACCAGACGAGAATGCGGCGTCGGACGGTGTCTTTCGGGTAGGTCGAACGGCGATCCGCCCGGAGCGTGCCCGCGATCGTCTTGCTGCGCGCGTTCCCGTGCAGGTCGATGATCCAGTCGAACGAATCCGGGAGTGAGGCGGCCACCTTCTCGCGAAGCTCCGAAAGCCCCGTTTTCGGGATGGCCACGACCGTATCGACGCCGGGGAGCAGCTGCGCCACGCTTTCGTAGACGGGCGCGGTCACGAACGTAACGGCCGCGCCGGGGAACGCGCGCTTCGTTTCGCGTGTCATGGCCGCGGTCAGCACGAGATCGCCGAGGCGGCCGAGCCGGATGATCAGAATCGTGCGGGGGGATCGGGCGTTCATCGTGCGGGCGGACCGGTCCGGGCGCGATCGTTCTCCGCGAACTGCATCTCGAAAAGGCGGGAATAGAGCCCGCCCCGGCCCACGAGATCCTCGTGGGTTCCCTCTTCGACGATGCGTCCGTGATCGAGCACGAGGATCCGGTTCGCGCGCAGGATGGTCGAAAGCCGGTGCGCGATCACGAGCGTCGTCCGGTCTTTGACGAGATTCTCGACTGCGGCCTGCACGAGCGCCTCGGATTGCGTATCGAGATTGGAAGTCGCTTCGTCGAGGATCAGAATCGGCGGATCTTTCAGAATGGCGCGCGCGATCGCGAGGCGCTGGCGCTCTCCGCCCGAAAGACGCACGCCGCGGTCGCCCACGATCGTTTCGTACCCGTCCGGCAGGTTCGTGATGAACTCGTCCGCGCTTGCGGCAGCCGCGGCATGGCGAAGCTGCTCTTCGGAGATCTCGCTCTTTCCGTAGGCGATGTTGTCCCGCACGCTGTCATTGAAGAGGATGACTTCCTGCGTGACGATGCCCATGTTTTCGCGAAGCGATTCGATGTCGATTTCCTGGAGGTCGACGCCGTCGATCGTAATCCTCCCGCCCGTCGGACAGTGAAAGCGTGCCACGAGATCGGCAAGCGTGGACTTCCCCGCGCCGGACGGTCCGACCAGCGCCACCATCGTACCGGCTTCGATACGAAGCGTGATCTCCGCGAGAGCTGGCGTCGCTTCGTCGTACGAGAAGGACACGTTCTCGAACGCGATCGCGTCCCGCACGCCATCGATCCGCACGCCTCCCGTCGATCGTGGTTCGATCGGCGTATCGAGCACGAGAAAGATCCGGCGCGCGGCGGCCAGGCCCTGCTGCACGACCGTGTTCACGTGACTCAGCTTCCGGATCGGCTGCATCATGTTGAGTACCGCGGCGAGAAACAGAAAGAACTCTTCGGGGTCGAGCCTGTTCCCGGCCAGCACCTGGTTGCCGCCGTACCAGAGCACGATGATCGCGCCGAGCGCGCCGAGCTGTTCCGAGATCGGGCTCGCGAGGATCGAGGTCCGCTTGAACCGGATGAACGATTGCAGATAGCTCTCGGTATGTTTCGCGAATTTCGCCTCCTCGAACCGTTCCATACCGAACGCCTTCACGATGCGTATGCCCGCGATCGTCTCCTGCAGCGTGCTCGTAATGCGCCCCATGTCCTCCTGAAAACGGGCGCTGTGGCGTCTGAGCCGTTTCGAAATCTTCGCCGTAAAGAGCGCGATGAGCGGAAACACGAGGAACGAGAGCATCGCCATCTGCCAGTTGATGACGAGCGCCACTACGAGGAAGATCAGCAGCAGCGAAGTGTTCTGCGTAAACGCGGAGAACAGATTGCCGACCATTTCCCGCACGAGCTGCACGTCGTTCGTGATGCGCGAGATGATGACGCCGGTCCGCTCTTTCTCGAAGTACGAAAGCGGAAGTCGTTCCATATGATGGTAGAGATGATCACGAATATCCTTGATCACCCGTTCTTCGAGCGTTGCCATGAAGATCTGGCGGTAGTAGTTGAAGAGGCCCTTGATCAGAAAGATCACGAACACGCCGATACATACGCGGAGCAGCGCCGCCTTCGGATCCGCATCCGCAAACAGTCCCATGAACCAGGCGCGCCCGGTTTCCTTCCACGCTTCGATCTGCGGGAAAAGCGTCTCTCCGGAAACATCGGCGCCGGGATCCGCGACCGCGAGGCTCGCCGGGGGAATCTCCTGTTCGAACAGGATCTTCGTAAACGGAAGGATCATGCCGATCGATATGCCGGAGAAGAGGGCGAACAGAAACGTGCAGAGGAGACCGCCGAGCAGGAGCTTCCACCACGGTTTTACGTAGGCAAAGAG
>JABDJQ010000005.1 GCA_013002425.1 Gemmatimonadota bacterium | reverse complement strand
GCGCCATACCGCTCAGATGGCGAAAGATGTTGCGAAGCGGCGCGAGTCCGTTCTTGAGGTCGTGGTTCACCTGGCGCGCGAGGTCGCCGATCGCCGCTCGGCGTTCGGCCGCGCGGATCGCGCCGGCGTTCCGCACGATGCGCTCCTTCATCTCTTCGAGCAGCCCGGCCAGGCGGCCGACCTCGTCGCTTCGGTTCATACGAAACGAAACCGCCGGGCGGTCGAGGTCGAACGAAGCCGCGCGCGTCGCGAGCGATCGAATCGGGGCGGAGATCCGGGAGGCGAACCAGAACGAAAGGAGCAGGAGCCCCGCGCCCGTGGCGCCGAGCGTGAGCAGAAGGTTTCGGCGTGCGGCCGTGCGCGCCGTTTCGAAGCCGCTGCCGTTCCAGCTTACGAGAAACGACTGCTCCGCGCGCGCGCCGTCTTCACCCACGAACGGAACCGGAAACGCGCGTGTGAATGCCTGCGCCGATCGGTTCGTGTCCGATAACGTTGCCGCGTCGAGTGTCACGCGTGTGTCGGGGCCGGGCCGAAGCCGCGCGAAGAGCGCGTCATCGAGCGTGATGCCGCCGGCCAGCACGAGGTTCCGGCCGGAGAGCGAGAGGGGGCGGGACACGATCCATACCCGCTCTCTGCGGTCCGCAAAGCCGATCTCCGTAGCCGCGCCGCTTTCGAAAGCGCGACCGGCCACCCCCGTGAACCGCGCGCGTTTCGTGCCGAACTCGTTCCGAAAATGTCCGGACGAGAGAACAATTCCCGTGTCATCCAGCAGGTAGAGTACGTCGAAACCCGCGAGGCGGGCGTAGAGCCCGGCCGCATCGAGAAGCCGTTCGCTCTGTGTCTGGCCCGAAAGAACGGCCGCTCGCATTTCGCCGTCGTTCCGCACGCTCTCTTCGATTGCGACGAGCTTTCGTTCGACCGCGGTCCGTTCCCGCTCCCAGTTCGATCGAAACGCGTCGAAGGTGCGTTCCGCCTGTTCCGTTCGCTCCGCCCGCCCCCGCGCTTCTTCGTTCCTGTCGAGCACGGTACCGATGATCGCCAGCGGCACGAGCACGACGAAGAACGACGCGAGAACGATGTGGGAGCGAAGGTTCAACGCATGTCCCCGGCTCTCCCGACCCGGTCGAAACGCGGATAGCCATCGATATCGAACGCGAAGTTCCGGATCGAAGGGTGAACGACGACGGCCGAACGGACCCCCGCGAGCGCGGTCCAGTGCCCGCCCCACGGAAGAACGAGGTCCATCGTTTTCGCGAGGTCGCCCGACGCGCTGTCGGGAATCCTGACGGGAATGACGTAGGCTTTGGCCTCACCCGCTTCCAGAGAACCGTACCAGTCGTTCGCTCCCGGAAGGCCTGCCGCCTTCAGGTTCGCGAACCGCTCGTCTTCACGGGCGCGCGCGACGAGTCGTTCCGCGAGAGCGCGGGCGTCGGCGCGCCAGGCGGGATAGACCACGCGCTCGTCGACTCTCTTGGACGAGGAACGTGACGATTTCTGTCTCGTTGCCTTGCCTGAACCGGCGCCGGTCCATGCGCGCGTGCGAACGGGAAGGGCGGATTCGAGCGTGGCGTCTTTCTCGGTCAGCGACCGGCCGAGGGAGAGCAGATCCTCGTTCCGGGAGGCGATCACGAGGACCTCGTCTCCCGACGACTCGACGATCCCGTAGCCTCCTCGCTCTCCCAGTTTCCAGGCCGAAGCGTCGCGCACGAATACCACGTCGTGCTCGTCGCGTATGAGTTCGATCTCGCGCCGCTCTTTCCTGCCCCTGCCGGCGTGCTCGATGTTGCCGGTCTTGACGAGCACGGGAACGTTCATGAGCGGCGTCTCTTCGGATCCGACCGTCCTGGTAAAACCGTTTCGCGCAAGCAGGAAGTCGCCCGGGTATGTTGCCGGCCCGGGATCGAGAGCCCACGGTCCGGTTCCCATCGGCATTTCAGCGCGACTCCGCACCTGCTTTCCCCGTTTCGTGAGCGATGCCGCCGGTTCGGCGAGCGCGCGGATCAGGTCACGCGGTTCTCCCGGCCATTCGATCCGAAGGGTCGTCAGTCCCGCTTCGCGCGCATTCTCGGTGAGATCGCGCAGGGAGGCCGGCGCCCCGGGAATGCCCCTCGCGTGCTGCCACGCTTCGATCCAGTTCCGCGCGATGACGCCCCTTCCGTCGAGCCATCCCGCGGGGGGCAGCGTGAAAAGCCATTCCGTGCTGTCTTTCGATACCGACCACTCGCTCGCGCCGCACGCCCGCACGTTCCCTTCGCAGTCGAGACGAATGAGCGGCTCGTACAGCATGCCGAAAAGCACGCGCTCCGCATCGTTCGACGCAACGGGCGCGCGTCCCGGGTCGACCTCGCCCATGACCGCGATGACGATCGGATCGTCGTCGTCGATCGTGGAACCCGCCTTCACGAGGCACGGGTCGGTCTCCCTGACGGGGCTCGCGATGTTTTCGGGTACGGGCGCCGGCTTGCAGCCGGTAACGGATGCGAAGACGACGGCGGCCAGCGCGAGCGGCGCGACGAGGAACGAAACGGGTCCGCTCGCGATCCTTCCTGTTCGTTTCATGTAATCTCTCCCTGGTATGGTCGGACCTGCCGACCCCGGCAGGCACACTCTCGCTTTCGACAAGCATTACCCGCTCGGGCCTTCGGAATCAACGGCTGTAATGAGTACAGGCCGGGGCTTGCGGAAGAGTTCCCTCCGTGCCATCCTCGCCGCTATGAAGCGAGAACGCGCCGAACAGTATTTCGATGCCCAGGCCCCCGTCTACGATTTCTCGCGCCGCCTCTTTCTGATCGGACGGAAGCGGGCCGTTTCCGCGCTTGGCATTCGCCCCGGCGACCGGGTGGCCGACTGGGGATGCGGGACGGGCCTCAATTTTCCGCTGATCGAGAAGCGGCGTCCGGGGGAGATTATCGGTATCGACGCGTCCGAGGGAATGCTGCGCTCGGCACGCGCCCGTTTACCGGGCGCTCGCCTCGTGAAAGCCGACATGACCACGTTTCTGCTCGCGCCGCCCGTCGATCGCGCGCTCTGTTCGTACGCTCTCTCGCTCGTCGACGACTGGGAGGAGACGATCCGCAACATGAAACGCGGACTCGCGCCCGGCGGCCGGCTCGTTCTGCACGACTTCCATCCGCTCGCCGGCGCCATGCAAGTGTTCGACGGGTTTTTTCGCTGGTGGATCGGGATTCACGGTGCCGTGCCGACGCGCCCGCTGCACGAGTTTCTTTCGGGCGAGTTCGAACGTGTAGAGCAGGTCGTGCCGGGCATGGGATTCTATGCGGTGCACGTGGCCGATGGGCCGAAGTGAAACGGGAAGAGCATGCGCCTCAAAGGTGCGGGCGCGCGAAGTCGCCTGATGAAGAGGGACTACTCGTCGGGGTTAGAAGAGACGATTTCGCCCTCGAGGCCGTCGGGATCGACGGTGGCGGTCGCGGGCGCCATCCCTGCCGGAAGCGGAATCTCGGTATCGAAGATGTTCATGAATCGCGTCTGGGCCGACGCCTTCGCCGCCTTCTCGTGCGCTTCGAGAATGCTGGCGAGGAAGTGATCGGGTGAGAAGTTCGCCTCCACGTACTGCAGCGCGTTCTCCGTCAACTCGCTTCGCAGTTCCATGTCGACCAGAAGCTGGAAGAGCGACTTGCTGAATGCCTCCGGATCGACCGGCGGTACCTGAAGCCCGGTCCGCCCGTTCTCGATCAGATGCGGAATCCCGCCCGTCTCCGTCGCCACGATCGCGGTTCCGCCGAACATCGCCTCCGCGGTATAACGGTTCATCGCGCCGAAGCGATGCGGCGCCGCGAGAATGTCGATCGCCGCGTGAAAGGCCGGCATGTCCGTGAACTGCGTCCAGAAAGTGATCTGGTCGCGTACGCCCAGATTGGCCGCGTGGCGGTTCAGTTCGTCGAGATTCGCCGCCGTCGGATCCGGGTCGCGCCCGACGATCCAGACGCGCGGGCGAAGCCCCCGTTTTGCGACCATTTCGAGCGCCTCGATCAAGAGGTCCACTCCGTTCTTGGGGAGCAGTTCCGCGATCACGCCGATCACGAGTTCGTCCGGACTGACGCCGAGGCGGTCGCGCAGCGATTCCCCTCGTTCGGGCGCGTTACTGTCGAGCGGATTCACGAGCGGCTGCAGCGAGTGCAGCCGATACAGCGCCTTCTGGTTCTTCGGCGGCAGTTCGCTCATGAGGATCTGCTCGACCGCAGCCGTATCGGGCACGATGAGATCCGCGTAACGGAACATCGGGCTGATGAGATCCTCGGGAGTCAGGCCCGGCTGCACGTGCGCGATCGTCGGAAGGCCGAGCATCTTTGCCGCCGGTAGAAACGAGGCCAGAGAAGGAATGCTCATCGAGTGAACGAGTTGGATCTCGTTCGCCCGCAGCGTGCTGAACGTGCACGCGACATTCGCGATGAACTCCCAGGGTCGGTTCTTCCGGATCGAGGCGCTCGGAAACGCGGTCGTCGCAAACCCCTCCGTCTGAAAGATGGCGAGGTCCGCGTCGTCTTCCTGCCCGAATACCACGATCTCTCTGCCCGCCGCGCGAAGGGCCATGGCCACGTCGAGCGCAAACGAGGCCTGGGGGAGGATCTTCTCGCCCGGAGCCGCGATAATCGCAATCTTTTTAATGTCTTGTGTACTCATGGCGTCCAATCCAAAGGATCGGAATCGCGGGGGGTTCCCTTGACTGGAAGTTGTCCTCGCGGAACCCGCAGGGGACAATCGCGCGGGATCGGATCAAAACGGGGAATCGCGCGAGGTTTACGATCCGGGCCTCTCCACTTTATCTCGACTGGCGGTAACGACTTAGATTCCCGCGAACCCGAACGGCAGGAAGTGCCGCCGCAAAATGCGGATTTTCCTGTATCCTGACGTTGTCCCTCCCCGGGAAACATGCGGGAACCGGTGACGATCCCGGACCGTGCCACCGTTCTTTCGACCTTCTGGCTTTCAACGAGGAGCATGATGTGAAGCTCGCGATTCTTTCGTGCGGACCGAGATCATACAGTACGCGTCGCCTGAAAGAAGCGGCGCTCGAGCGAAACTACGACGTAAAGGTTCTCAATACTCTGAAGTTTGCGATCGACCTGGATCGCGGCTCGCCCGATCTCTACTACAATCAGAAAGCGCTGAGCCACTACGACGCCGTACTGCCGCGCATCGGAGCCTCGATCACGTATTATGGAACAGCGGTCGTGAGGCAGTTCGAGGAGATGAACGTTTTCTGCGCCAATACCGCGAACGGGATTACGAATTCCCGTGACAAGCTGCGCAGCCTGCAGATTCTGAGCCGCCACCATATCGGCATCCCGCGCACGACGTTCGTAAAGGACAAGAAGGACGTGTTGCCGGCGATCGAACGCGTGGGAGGGGCGCCCGTCGTCATCAAGCTCATCGAAGGGACGCAGGGGATCGGCGTGCTGCTGGCCGAAACGCTCAAGGCGGCCGAGTCCATCATCGAGCTGCTGCAGAGCCAGAAGCAGAACGTGCTGATCCAGAAATTCGTGGCGGAGAGCAAGGGCAAGGACATTCGGGCCTTCGTCGTCGGCGATCGTGTCGTGGCCGCGATGCGGCGCGTGGCGCAGGGCTCGGAGTTCCGGAGTAACGTGCACAGGGGCGGCATTGCGGAGGCCGTGGAACTGTCCGACGACTACACCGAAACCGCGGTGCGTGCGGCGCAGATTCTGGGCC
>JABDJQ010000810.1 GCA_013002425.1 Gemmatimonadota bacterium | reverse complement strand
GGCCGCGACACCGTTCGAAACGGCCACGCTCTCACGCTCCTTGATCGACCGCGCGACGATCGCGTCGCCACCGAGCATCGCCGTGATCCCGACCTTCAGCTCGCCGGCTTTCAGGATCGTGTACGGCGTGTAGCGGTGTTCCCCGCTCGTCGCGTCCAGAATGTTGTTGTTCACCGCAAGCAGACCGTGCGCCGTCAGCAGCGAATCGACCTCGGCCAGCCCCAGGCTGACTTCCTTTTCGCCGATCGCGACCACGTCATACGCCATCTGCTCGTAACATTGCGCCAGAATCGGGGTGTCGTAACCGTAAGGAGGATTCTTACGTGAAACGAAGTTCCCCAGATCGAGTACTACGACCGGATTCTGAGCGCGCTTTGCATTGATCTCGCCGGCCCGCCGGGCCAGCCCGCCTTTGCCCTTGGATTTTCAGCCACAGGGCTTCAGCTCGCCGATGGTCTCGTTCGAGAACATCAGGGTGACCGTCTGCGGTCCCTTCGGCCCGAACAGGCCCAGACCGCTGCAGCCGGTCAGAGCCAGGGCGAAGAGTCCGGCGAGGGCCACCGTCACCTTCAATTTCTGCATTTCACTCCCTCGGAATACGGGTGAAGCGGCTGCCCGGTCACGAGTGGCCCGAAGCGGGCGGACAGTACCGGGCGGGCCAGGACAGACCCAAGTTACGCCGCACGATGAAGTTATCAGCGCCCCACGGCCGTGTCAACGCGGCCGCTCCATGATTGACGCGCTTTTTACAGCTTTCAGAACGATCCCAGGCTCCGGTTTCCGCGCTCGTAATAGACCTCGCGGTGGGCCTTGATGCGAATGTTGAAATAATACTCCCACTCCTGGCCTGAATAACGTCCCCTGATGCTCGCCTCCCAGCAGTGGAGATCGCGCCTGATCCGGAACGACTGGCTCACGATCTCGCTGTTCACGAGATCGTACCGGTTCTCGTAGTCGAGATCCCAGTTCTTCGAAAGCCCGATCCCGGCCGACGTATTCAACCACTGCGTCGACGTGCTTCCCGGCGCTCCGCGGCTGAAGCTGTGCCCGAGACGCAGCGTCCACGGGATCAGCGACGATGACGTGCGCTGCTGTCCACGGCCGCGCGCGCCCGTTCCTCTGTAGATATCGTCACCGCTCTCGTCGAATGAAGAAGAACTCGCGTCGGGATCGGCCGCGCTCTCTTCGAAGTCGTCCGGGTCCGCGCCTTCCTCGCTCTCCGACTCCTCCCGGGGCGCGCTCCTGCCCCATTCGCCCTGCAGCGAAAGGTTCGTGCTGATGCTGAGCCGCTCGTTACGCCAGGAATAGACGTCGTGCGTCAACCCCACTTCGGAGCTCAGAACCCGGATCGGTTCGAAACGCAGACTCGACTGCAGATCGGACCACTGCTCCTCGTCTCTTTCGAAGTCATATCCGATCGAATTCCTCACGAGAATGAGCTGGTCGTTCCGTTTCTGCTCTTCCCCGACCCGGTACTTCGTCTGCAGCTTGTTGCTGAGCCCGAACGAAAGGGAACGCGAACGGCTCTGCGAGGAACCGAAGCCGCCGAAGCTGAAAAAGCGATCCTCCTGGCGAAACGTGCCGTCGCTGTTCAGAATCGGATCGCCGTCGTCATCGAGCGTGTTGATGAAATGATGCGGATTCTTCGGCCGGATCGTGTAGCTCACGTTCGGCGTGATGATGTGCCGCGCGCCCTCGAGCGGGCCGAGGCGCGGAAACCACGTGCCGTACACGTTCGTGTTCGCGCTGACCGACGCGTTCCCCTGTCCCCTGCGAACCCATTTCTGTCCCACCTTGTCCTTGTCGTACCAGGTTTCCTTCCAGTTGAGGCGTGTCGAAACGCCGAGCCATCCGAGCTCCTTGCTCGAATACGTGAAACCGAAGTCGTGATTCCAGCCGAAGTGATCGTTCCGCAGTGTGGTTCGCGTCGTATCGAAACCCGCGACTTCAGTCAGGGTATCGTTCACCGTTTCGAAGAGGGTATCGATCGACGCGACGACCTGGTCGCTCTCGCGCGAATTCAGGAGCCGCGAGGAGTAGCGATAGTAAATGTCGTGATACCAGCTGCGATCTTCGACCTCTTCCGGCGGCGTGAAGATCTCGGACTGATTCTGCGTGTATCGAATCGACGGGAGAGTCTCGTCGATGCTTCCGTTGTCGAGCCGCTCCGTCCGGCTCGCGTCGAGCGTGAACGAACGCGACTGCCACCGCTTCTTCAGCGTGATGTCGGACTTCAGCGTGCGATCGAGTTCCTGGAGCGTGGTCGACTCCTCCACTCGATACGTTTCGTCGCTCACGAAGTTCGCGCGCGCCGTAAGGTCGAGATCTTCGCGCAGCTCCTGATTGTGCGACGCGTTCACGGACCAGCGCCTCCTGCCCTCGTCGGATCGATACGACGTGCGGAGCGAACCGTTCAGCATGTAGCGAATCTTGTACCGCCCGTCGAGGTAGCCGGTCCAGCTCGAGTTCTGAAACCAGTCGCCGCGCACCGTCATGTCCATGTAGTCGTTGATCGCCCAGTAATAGCCGCCGTTGCGAATGAACCGCCCGCGGCTCTCCGAGAAACCGAACTCCACCTGCGGCAGAATGAAACCGCTCGAACGCCCCCCCTTGATCGGGAACATGTAGAACGGGAGCGCGAATACGGGAACGTCCGCGATGTGAAGCACGATGGGACGCACGATCGTCTTGTCGTCGAGGTAGATCTTCATTTCCTTCGCACCGAAGAAATAGTGCGGATGATCGAGGTCGCAGCTCGTGTACATGCCGTCCTGAAGAAGAAGCGTCTTCTCGCCGACGCGAAGAATCCGTTCGCCCCGGCAGATTCCGTTTTCGTACGCGGTCACTCCCTTGTAGATCGTGCCCTGACCGAGATCGACCTGATAGATCATGCGTTCGCCGTCCACTTCCTCCCCGGCGTCGATCAGCTTCGGTCCTCCGATCGCGGTCATGACCGCGCGGTCGAGATCGTAGCGAATGTGGTTCGCGTCGAGAGACGTGTCCTGCCTCTGCACGTGAGCGGAGCCGATCAGTGAGAGCCGGTTGCGGTCCACTTCATATGTCATGTTCCGCCCCGTGTACTCGACGCGGCTCGCCTCCAGCTCTTCCGGCGTCGCGTCGATCGCCGCGTCCGTGTTCGAACCGACCGCGTTCCCGAGCACGTCCACGCGCTTCAGCGCGGACTTCTCGATCGCGAAGCGAATCGTGTCGCCCGTCGCTTCCGTCGTCTCTCTCGTGCCCTCATCCTCCCACGACCGTTCACTCGAAGCGTTTCCGATCACTTCCGTCCGCGTCAGATCGCCGTTCGTGAAATGAAGCACGATCGAGTCGCCTCGGGCGGTCGAACGTTCCTCGGCAATCGAGTCGATCTTCTCGGAGAGAAGCTCGCCGTTTCCGATCAGCACGACGCGTTCGATGCGATCTTCTTCTTCCGCGAAATACACTTCGATCACGTCTCCACGCATCGTTTCGCCTTCATGCTGGAGCTCCGGCGCGCCTTGCAGGATCACGCGCCGTTTGTCAGCGCTGAAGTCGGTGCGCGCCGCGGACGTCTTGAGGCCGCGGTAATCGCTGAGCGAGCGCCCGCTCGCTTCGACGCGGTCTTCGTTCGGATAGATCCAGATCGTGTCGCCCGTGATGCGCCCGGCCACTTCGCGGAGCGAGTCGAGTTCCTCGAGCACCGGGTCGCCCGTCACGGTCACGCGGGACGAATCGAACAGTGCCTTGCTGCCGCGCACCCGATAGTTCTGGTTGTAGAGATCGAGAAGGACGGAACCGCGCGCGACTGCCTCGTCGCGTTCCGGAAAGACGTCGAGCGAGTCCGTGTCCATATAGAGAGCGCTGTCGATTACCGTGACTTCACCCCGGAAGGTGATCACGTCGTTGCTTTCTTCCTCGAGCCCGATCCGGAACACGGCGCGATCCGCCTGAATCGTCTGATGCCCCTGCACGACGAACGCGCCGGAGGGGAGCGTCATGCGCTCCGCGTCGAGATCGATCTCCGCGACGGGCCCCGAAATCCAGTTCTGATCGCGATAGATTTCGGCCCGTCCGAGGAGGCGCAGGTGAGCCGCGTCCTCACGCCAGATCGCGCGGGCGGCGCGTGCGAAGAGCTTGCGTTCCCGGTCGAGGAAGCGAACGCGGCCTACGAGATTCGACACGGTTTCGCCGCTGCCGAACATCTGAATGGAAACGGAATCGCTCGCCAGGTAGACGTCCTCTCCGTCGATATCGGCGGACAGGGAGATTGCGGGGAAAAGAAGCAGAGCAACGGCAATCGCGAGCTGGAACCTCACGACCTTTCGAGGGCCCCTTCTTTCTCCTCGAACCCGAGCACCGGTGCGGGAGAGGGGAGATAGGAAAGCAGCGACGAGACCGTGACCTTGAGCTCCTTGCGATTCACGATCCGGTCGACCTGACCGTGTTCCATGAGGAACTCGGATCGCTGGAAGCCTTCCGGCAGCTCCTGTCCGATCGTCTGCTGGATGACGCGGGGGCCCGCGAATCCCACGAGCGCTTTCGGTTCGGCGAGAATGAGGTCCCCCTGAAAGGCGAAGCTGGCGCTCACGCCGCCCGTCGTCGGATGCGTCAGTATGGAGATGAAGGGAAGATGCGCTTCATGCAGGCGCGCCAGCATCACGCTGACCTTCGCCATCTGCATCAGGGAGAGGATCCCCTCCTGCATGCGGGCGCCGCCGGAACTGTTGACGATCAGAAACGGGGAGTTCGTCTTGATGGCCCGCCCGATCGCGCGGACGATCTTCTCACCCATGACGGAGCCGAGGCTCCCGCCCCCGAACGCGAATTCGAGAACCGCGATACTGACCTGGCGGCCGTCGATTTCCCCGCTGCCGGACAGAATCGCCTCGTTCATCCCGGTCTTCGCCTGGTACGCCTTGATACGGTCCGCGTACTTCTTCGAGTCTTTGAACTTGAGCGGGTCGAGAGGTTTGATTCCCGCGTCCATTTCACGAAACGAACCTTCGTCGAGCAGGATGTCGATGTAGTTGCGCGCCCGGATACGGAAATGGAAACCGCAGCTGTCGCACGTCCACAGATTCCGTTCGAGTTCCTTCTTGTAGAGAATCGCGCCGCAATACTCGCACCGAAGCCAGAGCCCGTCAGGAAGGTTCCTCTTCCTTTCGTTCTTGACGCCGCGATCTCGTTTCTTAAACCAGGCCATCCTGCTCTTCTCCAAGGGCCGGAATCAGGTCCGCCCACATCACGAGTGCATCTTCGCCGTTGTCCACGTAATAACCGTGCTGCATCGCAACCGCCCGGAAGCCCTTTTTCTCGTAGAGCCGGATCGCGCGCTCGTTACTCACGCGTACTTCGAGAGTCGCGTAGAGGCAACCGGCCTCCCGCCCCCGGGCGAGCGCCCGGTCAAGAAGCCATCCTCCGACCCCCCTGCGCTGTTCGTCAGCGGCGACCGCGAGGTTCGCGATGTGAAGCTCGGCCGCGCCGAGCCATACCACCGCGTAGCAGACGATCCGGTCGTCGCGGAGACCCACGACGGTCCAGCTCCCCTGCCGGTCGGCGATTTCCCGTTCAAATATAGAGGCGGGCCATGGCTCGGTAAAGAGATCGTTTTCGAGCGCCCCCACGGCAAGAAGGTCCCCGGTCTCCATCGGCCTCAGCACGATCCCTTCCCCGGTCAACGCGCCCCCTTTCCGGGAGCGGCGGGACGGCCCTTCGGAAGTCTGGCGTCGGCCGGGCGCGCGTAGAGCGGCTCGAGCCCCCGCCACTCTCCCCCCTCGCCCGCGAGGAGCAGGGCGCGTCCGATCCGGGCTATGGTCCGGGCGCGCGACTGGCTTGCATTCGTTTCCGCGACGGGGCACCCCGGCCACCGCTCCGCGATGCGCTCCCTGTATCTGTCCGCCCCGCTGCCGATCAGACGGGGGGCGTCCGGGCCGCGATCCTCCGCCAGGTAATCGTCGACCGGCGCGGTTCGCCCGCTCACGAGAGTCGAGGCGCCGCGAACGAGAGTGCGGTAGACTTCGCCGCGGCCGACATCGAGCCATACTTCGTATTCCCGCTCGGGATCCGCCTCCGTCGCCAGCGCGTGAGGGACCGGGACGCCGACGAGCGGGCACGCGTTCGCGAGGGCGACTCCCTTTGCGACGGCGATGCCGATGCGCGTTCCCGTAAACGACCCGGGCCCGATCGAGACGGCCACGCCGTCGATTTCACCGGGCTCTCTTCCGTGCTCCCGGAAGAGCCCGGCGATCATGCGCTGCACGTTCTCGGTGCGGCCGCCGTCTTCTTCCCCATACTCGCCGATCAGGCCGCGCGGGCCGGCAATGGCCACGCTCGAAAATCGCCCGGAAGTCTCGATCGCGAGAGTCAGTTTCACGAAAGCCCGCCCTCGTTCCTTTCGCCGAGTCCCTCGAGCAGCGACAGGGGCCCTGTCATCGTAAGCTGCCGCTCGTCGTCGGATTGCCCGTCTTCGATTCGAATCGTAACGGCCGGCCGCCCCATATGCTCGAGTACGCGATCCGCCCATTCCACGATCACGACCGCGTCTTCACGGCGCTCGTCGATCCCCAGCCCTTCCCAGTCCGATTCTCCGTCCAGCCGATACGCGTCCGCGTGCAGCACGGTGCAGCGTCCCGCATACTCGCGCACCAGCACGAAGGTCGGCGACTTGACCCCTGAAGTCACGCCGAGTCCCGCGCCGAGTCCGCGCGCGAACACCGTCTTTCCCGCGCCGAGATCGCCGATCAGCGCCACGAGGTCGCCGGGTTCGAGCCGCGTTCCGAGCTCGCCGGCAAGAGCCTCTGTTTCCTGCGGTGAGCGGCTGCGCCGAATCCGCGTGACATCCGGGGTCATGTCCGCTTCGGCGTCAACGCGGCGATCGGCAGGATCATCTCTTCCATCGAAATCCCGCCGTGCTGAAACGTATTGCGGAACTGACGCTCGTACTCGTGGAAGTTCGTCGGATACACGAAGTAGTAATTCTCCTTCGCGAAGATGTAGTTCTTGCCGAGTCCGTCGGCGGGCAGTCGATACTCCGCGGGGTCGTCCACTTTCACGACCTGCTTCTCGTCCTCGCAGTTCAGATTCACTCCGTACTTGTAGCGAAGATTCGTCGAGGCCTGCTTGTTCCCGTAAACGGTGGCCGATTTCCGGCAGATGACGGATCCGTGATCGGTCGTAATGAAGACTTTCGCATCCTGCGAGGAAATCGCCCGCAGCATCTCGAAGAGCGCCGAATGCTTGAACCACGACCCCATGACCGACCGAAACGCCGCTTCGTCAGGCGCGAGTTCCTGCAGGATTTCGGAATCGGAGCGCCCGTGCGCGAAGATATCGACGAAGTTGAACACCATCGCGACGAGCGGAATCGAAAAGAGAGAACTGACCTGCTTCCGATGCATGTTCGCCTCGTCGGCGTTGTAAATCTTGATGTACTTCGGCTTTCGCGGCAGATCGACATGCTCGCGCTTCAACTGCGCGTTCATGAGCTCGTTTTCGTTCCGGTTCAGGCTCTTTTCGTCGTTCGTTCCTTCCTTCCACCATTGCGGATGCTTCTTCGCGATGTCGTCCGGATAGAGGCCGGCGAAAATCGCGTTCCTCGAATACGGTGTCGCGGTAGGCAGGATCGAATAGTAGTAGTCCGTCCGCATGTGAAAGTACGGCTCGAGCATGCTTTCCAGCGCGTACCAGTGATCGAGCCGCATGCAGTCGATTACGATGAAGTAGACCTTTTCGTTCTTTCGAAGCGAAGGGATCACGTACTCGCGAAAGAGATCGGGCGACATGTTCGGTCCGTCGCCGTCCTGCACCCAGCCCTTGTAGTTTCTCTGCACGAAGCGGGAGAACTCGGCGTTCATCTCTTTGTGCACGTCGGCATGCGTCTGCTTGAGGCCGATGTCGCGAAACCGCTCGAACTCGAGATCCCATCGTGAAAGCGTCTTGTGGATGTCGATCCACTCGCGCCAGTCGGCCGTGTGCGCGGCCGCGCGAATGCGATTGAACTCAGCCAGATAGTCCTGGGTGACCTGGTTCTGCTCGATCTTGTCGCGGTCGAGCACGCGCCGCAGCGCGCTCAGGATCTGCACCGGATTCACGGGCTTCAGGAGGTAGTCGTTGATGCGCTTGCGAATCGCCGTATCGACGAGTTCTTCTTCTTCGCTCTTCGTGATCATGATGACGGGAATCGACTCGTCGAACTCCTTGATGCCCTCGAGCGTCGAAAGCCCGTCGCGGCCCGGCATCATTTCGTCGAGGAGAACAGCGTCGAAGGTCGACTCGCGGACGAGATCCACCGCTTCGTCACCCGAGGTGACGGTGGTCACGTCATAGCCGCGGCTTTTGAGGAAGAGAACGTGGGGCTTGAGCAGGGCGATTTCATCGTCGGCCCAGAGGATTCGCTTCGGCGTGGCGGTCTCGTTCATGAATTCCCTTTACGCGGGAAGCGTGATCACGAACAGCGTGCCGAGACCGGCCTGGCTTCGTTCGATTGCGATCCTGCCGCCGTGATAATCTTCGAT
>JABDJQ010000784.1 GCA_013002425.1 Gemmatimonadota bacterium | reverse complement strand
GCTCAGCGCCGCCTCTTTCGCGGCCCCGTCTTCGACGGCATCAGCGCCCTTCCCGCGCGCCGATTCGCTCCCCTGAGCCCATTTGTCCCCCCGGGGGTTGATACGCCCCCAGAACGCCGCGGCGCCCTCGAACGCGATCCCGAGCCCCGCCAGCCTGGCGTGGATCCCGCGGTCGTCGGTCACGACCGTGACCGAGACTTTTTCGCGCGCGAGTTTCTCGCCCATCGCCACGATGTCGTCGTCCGCGGAGCGGGGCGGGCTGCTGAACTTGACGCGCACGGATCCCGTGCCGCCGGAATTCCCCCCGCTGTGGCGATTTCCGTCGAACAGGAGCCATACGAGCACCTTCTTTCGCGTGTTCGCGTAGACCCCGGCCTGGTCGATCGCGCGCTCCCTGGCGCTCTCTTCGCCCGCTTCCGCGAGGTACGAAGCGAGGAACGGCACCTGGTGAATCCAGTTGTGGCCGTCGATCAGAATGACGTTCTGCGGTTTCATCTGAATCGGATTATAACAGCAGTGGAATCGCTGCATTTCCGGCGGATTTTTCTTGGCCAAAAGGTTGCACTCGTTCCAGCGGACAGATAGACTCTTCGAGGGTTGGTGAGCAAGAAATTTCTCAATTGTCACGAAACCGATCACGACCAGACCCGGGACCATCCCCGGTGTCGAGGGATATTGCACGACACGATCCGACGCCGCGCTTCAAACATCCTGAAATACTCTCACTCTGCGGGCGCCCCAGCTGGCACACATCCCCCACTCGAGCGGTGAGGTGCGCCGCCGGGATGAGGGCATGACACGGTCGGTTCCGGTCGGTTCGCGGAGAATTCATGAGCGACAAGCAGTCGAAGAGTTTCCAGTTTCCCAAATGGCTGAATACGATCCGCCCTCAGCTCGCCCTGGGCGCGCTGATCGGGCCGGTCTATCTCGTTGTCCTCATATATTATGCGTGGAGCCCGCAGACCACGATGGTCGGCTACCAGCCCCCGCAGCCTGTCGAATACAGCCACGCGCTCCACGCGGGCGAGCTCGGCATCGACTGCCTGTACTGTCATTACACGGTCACGGAAGGCGCTCATGCGGCGATCCCGCCGACCGAAGTCTGCATGAACTGCCACGCGAGCATTCACACCGAATCACCCAAGCTGCTCAAAGTACGTGAGAGCTACGCGACCGGACTGCCGATCCCGTGGGTCCGCGTGCACGACCTTCCCGCATTCGTCCAGTTCGATCACAGCGCCCACGTGACGCGCGGGGTCGGGTGCGAGTCGTGCCACGGCCGCGTGGACAAGATGGAGGTCGTCTGGCAGGACGAGAAGCTCTCGATGGGCTGGTGCCTCGAGTGCCATCGCAATCCCGAAGTCAATCTGCGCCCGCCGGAGTTCGCCACGGCGATGGGCTGGGCGCCCAATGAGGACCCCGAGGTCTTCGGCGCCCGTTTCGCTGCGGAAAACAACCTGAATCCGCGTGAGGACTGTTCGACATGTCATTACTAGACGAATTCAAAGAGCGCGAATCGAACCGGAACTCCGAGCAGGAGTACTGGCGAAGCGTCGAGCAGCTCGTGGATACGCCCGAATACGAGGAAATGCTCGTGCGCGAGTTCCCCGAGGGGGCCGACTCGCCTCCGGCGAACTTCTCGCGCCGCCGTTTTCTGGCGCTCATGGGCGCTTCGATCTCTCTGGCGGGCTTTTCGGGCTGCCGCTGGCCGAAAGAGGAGATCCGCCCGTTCGCGTACCGCCCCGAGGGGCTGGTCCCGGGCGTGCCGCGCTATTACGCCACTTCATTCGACATTAACGGCCACGTAAACGGCATCGTTGCAACGAGTTACGATGGCCGCCCGATCAAGATCGAGGGGAACGAAGTCCATCCGCTGGGCATGGGTTCGACCGACTCGTGG
>JABDJQ010000773.1 GCA_013002425.1 Gemmatimonadota bacterium | reverse complement strand
CCACGATACCGGCGTTCCGGCCGCGGCGCCTCCCATGCCACAAGAGTAGCACGGGCACGGCGAGCGCGATCGGTAGCAGCGTTTCGCGCGTGATGCTCATGAGCCCGAGCGCGATGCCGAGCACGAGTGCGCTGATCATGTCGCGCGCGTTCCCGCCCCGGCCCTTCATCGCGTGGCGAACGACGAGCCAGAGCGCCAGGCATTGCAGGAACTGGGCGAGGGACGTTTTCTGATAGCCCAGATCCCACAGAATCCCCGGGCCGTAGAGCGCATAGCAGATGCCGGCTGTGAATCCCGCTGCGGGACCGAACAGATGCGCCGTGGCGAGCGCGAGGAGCAGCGCGGAGAGTGCGCCGAGCACGATCTGCGCGCGCAGCACGACGGGCGGATCGGGCCCGAATACCTTGTAGAGCCCTGCCTCGAAGAAGGGGTAGGCAGGCGACTGATAGAACGCGCCCGCGAACGGCCACTGGCCGGACGCGAGCAGGGCGGCTTGCTCGTGGTAGCGCGCGCCGTCGTTCGTCGGTTTGATGAGCGCCGGCACGCTCTGAATCTCGAGCATGGCCAGAGCGCGAATCGCGATCGCGAGGAGAAAGACAGCAGCTCCCCACGACAGGGAGAGCCGGTATTCGGATGGTGGAGTGGCGCTCTTCACGCGGTGAGTCTATCACCTTTACGCACGACCTCGCGGTCATGCCGCCGCTCGTGCTAGATTCGTGGAAAGCGCGTGTCGGGTCGCGCGCACGACAGACCGCACGGCCGAATAGCCGGTTTCGGTCATCGGGAGGCATAATGAAGATTCCCTACTATCATGTAGACGCGTTTTCGGGCGCCCCGTTCCGGGGCAATCCGGCCGGAGTCTGCCCGCTCGAGAAGTGGCTCCCCGACGAGGTCATGCAGAATATCGCGATGGAAAACCAGCTCGCGGAAACGGCATTCTTCGTCCCCGAAGGGGAGGGGGCGTGGCACCTGCGCTGGTTCACGCCGTCGATCGAGATCGATCTCTGCGGGCACGCCACGCTCGCAACGGCTCACGTGCTGCGGAACGAACTCGGGGAGAAATCAGAACGCTTCCGATTCCGGTCGCTGAGCGGTGACCTTGGAGTGGAGACGGATGGAGATCTCCTGGCGCTCGACTTCCCGGCCCGCCCGCCGGAGCCTGTGAATGTGGGGACCGATGTCGCGCGCGCCCTCGGAGTGCCCGTGGATGCGGCGCTTCTCGCGAGAGATCTCATGATCGTGCTCGATCGTGAGGAGGATGTGCGCGCCGTGGAGCCCGATTTCGCCGCGATCGAGTGCCTGGAGTACAAGACCGTGATCGTGACCTCTCCCTCGGCTCGCGAGGCTGTCGACTTCGTCTCGCGATTCTTCGCCCCCGCGATCGGGGTGCCCGAAGACGCGGTTACGGGCTCGTCCCACTGCACGCTCGTCCCCTACTGGGCCGACAGGCTCGGGAAGACGACGCTCGAGGCGCGCCAGCTTTCAGCGCGCGGAGGCGCGATCCGGTGCACCATGGCGGGCGACCGGGTCAAGCTCGCCGGGGAGTGCTGTACGTTTTCGCGCGGGGAAATCGAGATTTCGTGAATTTCCCTGTTGACCTGCGGTTATCCTGGCTACATACTGATCGGTATGGTAATCACACGTGACCCCGCCGGTACCAGACAGAAACTCCTCGAAGCCGCGTTTCACGAGATGCACCGCGACGGCTTCCAGTCGGCGAGCCTAGACCATATTCTCGAGACCGCCGGAGTCACGAAGGGCGCCCTCTACTATCACTTCGAAAACAAGCACGCACTCGGCTACGCCGTTGTCGACGAGCTGATCCACGGCTGGATCGACTCCCGCTGGGTCAAACCGCTCGAAAAGTCCCACGATCCCGTCACCACGCTCCGAAACATCCTGGAACAGTTCGATCAGGAGATGAACGGGGAAGACCTGCGTAACGGTTGTCCTCTCAATAACTTAATCAACGAGATGTCCGCGATTGACGACGGCTTTCGCCTGCGTCTGTCGCGCATCGTGAATCACTGGCGTGGTGGGATCGCCGAGTCGCTCGCGCGCGGCCAGGGGCTCGGGACCGTACGGGCGGACATTCAGCCGCGCCAGGCGGCCACGATGCTGATTGCGATCTTCGAGGGAATCACGGGCCTCGCGAAGAACGCGCAGAACGCGGAATTCATGCGCGACGCCAGTCCGGCGGTTTTGAATTATCTCGAAAGCATGCGCCCGGTGGCGGCGCAGACGGAATAACCGGAGTCAATTTTTTTGGAATATTACAGACCGACTGGTATGCAGGTCGGAGAAGGAGTCTTTCATGTCTCGCAGGTTTGAACGCTGGGTGAACCAGTTCGCCGAACAGGTCGTGCGCTGGCGCTATCCGATCGTCCTGCTGACGATCCTGGCGGCGATGGCGTGCGCATCCGGGGCCCGTTTTCTTGCGTTCAGCAACGACTACAAGGACTTCTTCAGCGATACGAACCCGCAGCTTGTCGAGTTCGACAAGCTGCAGGCGGTGTATACGCAGAACGATAACATCCTGCTCGTGCTCGCTCCGGCGAACGGGGACATCTTCACGGCAGAGAATCTCGCCGTGGTCGAGGAAGTGGCGGAGGCAGCCTGGCAGATTCCCTACGCGATCCGTGTCGACGCGATCTCGAATTTCCAGAACAGCTATGCGATCGATGACGATCTCGTGGTCGAAGACCTCTATGAAGACGGCGCGTCACTCGGGCCTGCGGATCTGGAGCGCATTCGCAAACTCGCGGTCAACGAGCCGCTGCTGCGCGATCGTCTGATCAACGAGCGCGCGCACGTCACGGCCGTGAACGTCACGCTGCAGCTGAAGAACGAGTCGATGAACGAGATCCCCGAAGCCGTAGGCTTCGCGCGCGGGATCGCGGACGAGATTCGCGCCGCGCATCCCGACATCGCCGTTTACATCACCGGGAACGGCCCGCTCAGCAACGCGTTTTCGGAGATGAGCATGCGCGACATGTCGACGCTCGTTCCGATCATGTACGGCATCATGATTCTCGTGATGATCTTCACGCTGCGCTCGTTCTGGGGGACGCTGGCCACGCTGCTCGTGATCATGCTCTCCACGATTACGGCGATGGGCATCGCCGGCTACCTCGGGATCAAGATCACGCCGCCGTCGAGCACGGCGCCGACGATGATCATGACGCTCGCCGTCGCCGACGCGGTTCACCTGCTCGTCACGATGCTGCGCGACATGCGGGCGGGCGTCGCGAAAATCGACGCGATCAAGGACAGTATCCGCATCAACTTCCTTCCGATCGGCATCACGTCGATCACGACCAGCATCGGTTTCCTGAGCATGAACTTCAGCGACTCGCCGCCGTTTCACGATCTCGGAAACATCACGGCGATGGGCGTGGTGGCCGCGTGGTTCTTCTCGATCCTGTTCCTGCCGGCGTTCATGGCGATCGTGCCGGTTCGCGCGAGGGAGCACGCGGTTTCGAAATCGACACTGATGGATCGCTTCGCCGATTTCGTCGTGCGCAGGGAGCGCCCGATCTTCTACGCGAGCATCATCGTGATTCTCGCGATGATCGCGTCCCTCCCGAGGAACGAACTGAACGACGAATTCGTGAACTACTTCGACGAAACGGTGCCGTTCCGCGTGGCGACGGACTTTGCGATGGAGAACCTGACGGGGATCTACCAGCTCGAGTACTCGCTCTCGGCGGGCGAGAGCGGCGCAATCAGCGATCCCGAGTATCTGCGCAAGCTCGAAGAGTTCCAGGCGTGGTGGGAGGAGCAGCCGGGGGTGGTGCAGGTCAACTCGATCCACACGATTCTGAAACGGCTGAACAAGAACATGCATGCGGACGACGAGTCGTACTACCGCGTTCCCGACTCGCGCGAGCTCGCGGCGCAGTACCTGCTCCTCTATGAAATGTCGCTGCCGTACGGTCTCGATCTCAACAACCAGATCAACGTCGACAAATCCGCGACGCGCTTCGTCGTGACGCTTGAAAACATGAGCACCGTGAAGACGCGCGACTACGTCGAACGCGGCGACCAGTGGCTCGTCGACAACGGCCTGCCGTCGATGGCGACGCACGGCTCGGGGCCCATCGTGATGTTCTCGTACATCAGCGAACGCAACATCAAGGGGATGTTGACCGGTACGATGCTCGCGATGCTGCTGATCTCGGGCATTCTGATTCTGGCGCTCGGGAGCTGGCGTTACGGGCTGCTGAGTCTCATTCCGAACTTCGTGCCCGCGATCGTGGCGTTCGGCATCTGGGGGCTTCTCGTCGGCAAAGTGACGATGGCGCTCTCGACCGTCACGGCCATGAGCCTCGGGATCGTGGTCGACGACACCGTGCATTTCCTCACGAAGTATCTGCGCGCGCGCCGCGACAAAGGTTTGAACTCCGAAGACGCGGTTCGTTATGCGTTCTCGACCGTCGGGCGCGCTCTCCTCGTCACTTCGATCATTCTGGTCGCGGGTTTTGCGGTTCTCTCGATGTCGGCGTTCGACCTGAACGCGGGCATGGGGCGCCTCACGGCGGTCGCGATCGCGGTGGCGCTCATCACGGACTTCTTCTTCCTGCCCGTTCTTCTGATACGGATGGAGCGCGGCGGCAAATCGGCCGCGGTACTCGAGCCCCATGAACTGACACTGAAAGCCGAGCTTGCCGGCGCCTCGAAAGGACCTGCGAAAATGATGCGTTCCCTGCTTCCGAAGTTACCGATATTCGCGCTCGCGGGGGGGCTCCTGCTCCTGCCCGCGACGCTTCACGCGGAAACGCCCGAAGAGAAGGGGCTCGCGATCGCGATCAAGGCCGACGCGACGGACGACGGCTTCGACAATACGGAAGCGACGCTCAAGATGCTGCTGAAAAACCGTCACGGTGAAACGAGTGAGCGCTCGATGCGGAACAAGACGCTGGAGGTCGAGAACGACGGCGACAAGACGCTCGTAATCTTCGACGAACCGGCCGACGTCAAGGGCACCGCGTTTCTGACGTTCTCGCACAAGGAAGGCTCGGACGACCAGTGGCTCTATCTCCCGGCGCTGAAGCGCGTGAAGAGGATCTCGTCGAGCAACAAGTCGGGCCCGTTCATGGGGAGCGAGTTCGCGTTCGAAGACATCGCGTCGCAGGAAGTCGAGAAGTACAAGCACAAGTTCCTGCGCGACGAAGAGTATGACGGGATGCCGTGCCACGTGATCGAGCAGATTCCGGTCGACAAGAAGTCGGGTTACTCGCGTATGGAAGCGTGGATCGACCAGAAGGACCTGCAGCGCCGCAAGGTCGACTTCTACGACCGCAAGGGCGACCTCATGAAGACGCTCGTATGGCGCGATTACAGGCAGTACCTCGACAAGTTCTGGCGCGCGCACGAAATGCATATGGAGAACCATCAGACCGGAAAGAGCACGACGCTTTCGTGGATCGACTACAGCTTCCAGACCGGTCTCGACGAGGGCGACTTCAACGAGAACAGCCTGAAGCGGGCGCGCTAGAGCATGCGTTTTGCTTTTCCCGCGCCAGGTGATCCGAAGCTGACGCGTTGCGCGCCGCCCGCGCCCCTCGCCCTGCTCGTCGCGTGCGTTGCGTGCGTCGTGTTCCCGCCGCGGGCGCAGGCCGGCGACTTCTCGGGTTCGGGCTCGGTCGAGCTCGAAGCGCACGTTTTCGCAAGCGAACCGCTGGACGACGCGCAGCATCGTCAGTATTACGCGGTCGCGACGGAGTCCGAATGGTACTGGTCGGCGGGTTCGCACACGTTGCTCTTCGCGCCGTTCGGGCGCTACGACGTGGAAGACGACGAGCGGACCCACTTCGATATCCGCGAGCTTTACTGGGAGTACTACTCCGACTGGTGGGAGATGCGCCTCGGGATCAACCGCGTATTCTGGGGCGTCACCGAGTCGGTTCATCTCGTCGACGTCGTGAACCAGACCGACTTCGTGGAGAATTTCGACGGCGAGGACAAGCTCGGGCAGCCGATGCTTTATGTGTCGATGTATCGCGACTGGGGAACCCTCGACCTCTTCGGTCTTGCGGGCTTTCGCGAACGTACGTTTCCCGGCGAAGAAGGACGCCTGCGCACATCGCCCCCGGTCGATGACGACGACGCGATCTACGAATCGCCCGGCCGCGACGAACGGGTCGATCTCGCGGCGCGCTTTTCGCGCACGTTCGGCGACTGGGACGCGGCGGTCTCGCACTTTTCGGGAACGTCGCGCGACCCGCGGTTCGTGTTCGACCCGGGCACGGCAGGCAAGACGAGCGACGACGACGGACCGCGCCTGATCCCGGCGTACGATCTCGTGGAAGAGACGGGCTTCACGCTCCAGATGACGAAGGGGGCGTGGCTCGGCAAGGCGGAAGTGATCTCGCAGGAACGCCTCGGGCATCGCGGTACGGCCGCGGCGGGCGGATTCGAGTATACGTTCGGCGACGTCAGGCGCTCCGGCATCGACATCGGACTGCTCGGCGAGTATCTGTTCGACGATCGGCCGCGTTCCTGGCGCGGGCCGTTCGACGACGACTGGTTCTTCGGCACGCGCATCGCCTGGAACGACGTACAGAGCACCGAACTTCTGGCGGGCGCGATCGTCGATTTCGAAACCGGGCGCGCGTTCGTGAACGTCGAAGGGAGCCGGCGCCTCTTCACGAGCTGGAAGGCCGCGATCGAAATCCGGGCTCTCGAAGGTCTCGACGCCGACGATCCGCTCTACGCGCTTCGAAAAGACGATTATCTCCGCGTCTCTTTCGCTTATTATCGCTAGGACTTCAATTCCATATCGATACGCGGGCCGGCGGCATCCGGCCCGGGAGGTTTCAGTTCATGTCAGTTACGGGAATGAAGCGGGGGAGAATCCGCCCGCTGTTTACGGCGCTCCTGCTCTTTCTCGGCGCGCTGGCGACAGGTTGCGGCAACAAGCCGGGCGATACGCCCGAGAAGTCGGCCGCAACCGACGGCGAAGAGGCGTCGGAGCCGCGGGTTTTCGTATTCGACTGTGACGCCGATCGTTCGTTCACGGCGAAGATCACGGACAACGGAGAGCGTGTCATCATCACGCTTCCCGATACGCGCTTTGCGCTGCCGCGCGTCAGGTCGGCGTCCGGCGAGAAGTTCGGGGACGGCATCACGAGTTTCTGGACGAAGGGTGAAGAGGCCGAGCTCGTCCTGCAGGACGACACGTACCGGAACTGCGTCAGCAATCCGCGCGAGGCGGTCTGGGAGGAGGCGCGACTGCGCGGGGCGGACTTCCGCGCCACGGGGAACGAACCGCCGTGGCGACTCGAACTCTTCAAGCGTTCGCGCGCGCGTTTCATCACGGGATACGACGAAGCGGTCTACGAATTCAGCAGCCCCGAGACGCACCAGGCTTCTGTCGCGAACGCAACGGCGCTTCGCTACACGAACGACGACCACGAGCTGATCGTCGAGATCCGGAACGAACTCTGCTCCGACAGCATGAGCGGCGCGCGCGCCGGGGCGGCGGTGTTCGCGACGTTCAACGGGCAGCGCTTCACCGGTTGCGGCCGGATTCTGCGCGGTCCGAACAAACGCTGACAAGGAGGACCCATGGACGAGAGGACGCGCGAGAAACTCCGCTTTCCGATCGGGCGGTTTCAGATGCCTTCGGATACGTCTGACGCGAGCAAGGCGCGCCGGATCGAAACGATCGCCACGTTCCCGCGCAAGTTGCGCGCCGCGGTCGAACCGCTCACGGACGCGCAGCTCGATACGCGCTACCGGCCCGAAGGGTGGACCGTGCGCCAGGTCGTGCATCACGTCGGCGACAGCCATCTGAACAGCGTGATTCGATTCAAGTGGGCGCTTACCGAAGACAATCCCGCGATTCGCACGTACTACGAAGATCGATGGGCCGAGCTATGCGATTATCGCGACGTTCCCCTCGACCTCGCTCTTTCGTTTCTCGACGCGCTGCATGCGCGATGGGTCGTCCTGCTCCGCGGGCTCGAGCCCGCGCAGTGGAAGCGTACGTTCACGCACCCCGAGTGGAAGGAAGTGACGCTCGACGTGAACCTCGCAATCTACGCGTGGCACTGCGACCACCATCTCGCGCATGTTACGGAACTCGCCCGACGGGAAGGATGGTAGATAGTACGCGCCGGGCGACCGCGCGCTTTCACGACGAAGACGACGGCGACTTCCGGTAGAGCGCGTTCACGGTTTCACGCGCGCCGGTCTCGGTTTCCTTCCGCACGGTTTCCGTCTTTTCCGCAACTTCGAAGCCGCGCCGCGCGAATTCGTCGTCGAGCTGCTTTGCGGTAAGATGGCAGCTGTTCCCGAAGTGAAATCCCGTGTAGAGAAAGCGCGATCCCGGAACGAGCGCGGGAGGGTTTTCGCGCGACCCCGTGCCCGGTCCGAAGTTCGCCACGAGCACCAGCCCCTCCGGTTTCAGCACGCGGGCCGTTTCGTCGAGCGCCGCATTCCATTCGTCCTCGCTCTGCGCCTGCTGATAGACGCCGAGCGCGAGGATCCAGTCGAAGGTCGCTTCGTCCCAGTCCGACAGATCGCTCATGCGGCGTTTTCGCACCCGATCCGCGGCGGCTTCTTCTCCCAGAATCGGCAGAAGGCGCGCGCGCGTCGTACGGACCATGATCTCGGCGAAGTCGATCGCCCGCACGTCAAAACCCGCTTCCGCGAGCAGCACCGTGTTGCGTCCGCCGGCGCAGCCGATATCGAGCACGCGCGTGGACCCGGGTTCGCGGCAGGCGGCGGCCAGGGCCCGCAGTCGGTGATCGGGTTCCCGGGCCGCGAACTCACGCGCCTTGTTCTCGTTCGACCAGAAATCTTCAGAAGACGTGCTTTTCATCGGAGACCTCGCAAGTCAGTTGTTCCCATGTCGTTCCTCTGGCATACTCTATGTTCTGTTTCATATCTAACCCCAGACGGTGACACTTGAACGACTCCCCCCATCCGAGTCGCGACACCGACTTTCAGTACGTCGCGCAGATCCTCGTTCCCGACGCACTGGTCGGCGGCCGCTACCGGCTTCTCGAACCGCTCGGACGCGGCGGCTACAGCATCGTGTGGAGCGCCCGCGACGAACATCTGAACATGGACGTCGCGATCAAGTTTCTGTCCGACCTCATCGTCAACAATCCGGAAGCTCTCGGCGATCTCAAACGGGAAACCCGTCTCTCGCTTCAGCTTACCCATCCTAACATCGTACGGATTTACGGGTTCGTCCAGGAAGAGCACGTCGCCGGGATTTCCATGGAGCTCGTCGAAGGCGGCACGCTGGCCGCGCTGAAGAGCGCGAACCAGGCGCGCGCGCTGCAGCCGGAAGATCTGAAGCCGATGATGCGCCCCCTTTTCGAAGCGCTCCAGTACGCGCATGAAGTGGTGGAGGTCGTGCATCGCGATCTGAAACCGGCGAACCTGATGGTCGACAGCAAGGGACTTCTGCGTATCGCGGACTTCGGCATTTCGTCGAGTCTGAACGATACGCGGACGCGCGACACGGCGCAGGTGAGCGGCACGGTCGCCTACATGAGCCCGGAGCAGATCGCGGGGCGGCCCGCGAGTGTGACGGACGACGTCTACTCGCTCGGCGCGACGCTCTTCGATCTGCTCGCAGGGAAGCCGCCGTTCTATCAGGGGAACATCATCGGCCAGGTCGTGAGCGTCGATCCGCCCGCGATCCAGGATCGGAGGAAAGAACTCGGCATCGATCTGGCGCCCGTGCCCGAGGTCTGGGAGAAGACGATTCACGCCTGCCTCGAGAAGGAAGCGGCGAAGCGACCGCAGACTATTCGGGAAGTGGCGGAGCGGCTCGGGATTTACGACATCACGGACTCGAGGAGCGGCGCCGCGGCAGCGGAAGACGCGGGAAGCGTTCGCCCTTCGAAACCCGGGATCAGTCTCGCGGCAATCGGGGGAGGGGTGGTGGCGGCGCTCGTGGCCGGGGCGCTCGTGTTTCATTTCGCGACTCGCGACGGCGGCGGCGATGGCGGCGACGAAGCCGGGACTCCGATCGCGTCACGCGCACCCGTGTCGGCCGGCGACGCAGGCAGGAAGGATGGCGCGGCGGCGGCCGGTGAACGCGCCCGCGAAGCGACTCCGGACGGCGGTGCGAACGTTGTCGCGAACACCGGCGCGAACACCGGCGTGATCGACGGCGCGAATACCGGCGCGCGGGAAGACGCGACGGAGACACCCGCGGACGGAGCGGCGCCCGGCACTGTCACGCGGGATCAGGCCGCTGCGGACATTCCCGCAGGCGCCGGCGACTCCGGCCAGCCTCCCCAGCAGTCCGCGGAAGATCAGTCCGCGCCCGGCGATGCCGTGGCCGGCGTGGATCCGGCTCGCGAAGCCGTGGCCGGCGAGGCTCCGGCCCGCGGTGACGCGCCGGCGGCAGGGGCGCAGACGAACGCTCCGCCGGATGTCGGCGCCATGCGCGTCACGATCGAATCGTCGATTGCCGCGCGCGACTGGGACGGGGCGATGGAGGGGATCGAGTCTCTCGTCGATGCCGCGCCGGGCGAAATCGCGCTCGCCCATCAACTGACTCAGCAGCTCAGCGAGGCGAAGGAAGCGGAGGCCCGCGCGAACCGGGCGGAGGAACTCAGAACGGAAATCCGTGCGCTCGCCGATCGCGGAAGCTGGGTTTCCGCCGGCGACCTGATCGACGAACTGGACGCGCTCGTCCCCGGTGACGGCGAAGTACGCGCATGGAAGGCGGCGCGCAGCGAAGCGCGCGCGGCATCGCTCCCGGCGGCAATACCGGCCGGGCAGACGGCGCCTTCGGGGGAGACGGTGTCAGCGACATCGAAAGAGCAGGACGAGGCTGCGATTCGCGCCGTGATTACGAGCTACGAAAGCGCGCTCGAAGCACTCGACGTCGACCGATACGCATCGCTCTGGGTATCCATGCCCGGCAGCGAGCGCTCGAAGATCGAACGCGCGTTTCGCGATCTCGAATCGCAGAGCATCGAGATCACGGGAACGTCGTTCGCGCAGGCCGGTCAGGCGGCGACCGTGAAGTTTCAGCAGAAACAGACGATTCGCATGAAGGTCGGTTCGGATCCGCCGCCGGTCGATCGAACGCGCTCCATGAAACTGATCAAAACGTCGGACGGACGATGGCTGATCGATTCCATTCAATAAGAGAGGTGCCCTTTGCGTAGTAGATTCTGGACAGGACTCGTCATTCTCCTCTGCGCGGGATTCTGCCGCAGTACGGCAGAGGGCCAGTCGCTCAATCTGCGGGATCTCACTCCCGATCTCGTGCGCGACGGGATTCGCCTCGCGCCTCCGCTTTCGGGCATCGATCACGCCGCTCACTTTCTCGATTCGGGCCAGTTCGAGTCGTTCCAGGAGATCAACGACGCGATCGGGCGACAGATCGCGAACATCCCGATCAGTACGTCCGCCGGCGGTTTCGCGTTCGAATACGATCCGGACCTGATGATCTACTCGCGCAAGACACGCACCTTCGGAAGCACGTATGCGGAACGTCCTTTCACGCTGGGAGAGGGCAAGTTCAACGTGGGCGTCAATTTCTCGAGGTTCACATTCGACGAGATCGATGACGTGGGACTCCGCGAAGGGAACATCAAGCTTCTGTTCACGCACGAAGACTTCGACGACGACGGACCGACGAATCCTCAGTTCGAAGGGGACGTCGTGACCGCGGAGATGTTCTGGAACCTCGACTCCGACATCACATCGCTCGTGGCGACGTACGGGCTGACCGATCGCTTCGATCTCGCCGTCGCGATTCCGATCGTCGAGGTGAACACGCAGGTTTCGCTCGCCGCACATGTCGAGACGCAGTCGACCGGAGACGGGGACATCCATCAGTTCCCGAACGGAACCTCGGACAACGTGGTCACGCGTTCGGGAAGCGCGTCGGGTGTCGGCGACATTCTGCTGCGCGGCAAGTATCTGTTCCTGAGCAACGACCCGAACTACGTGGCGTTCACGGGCGACGTGCGGTTCCCTTCCGGCGACGAAAAGAACCTGCTCGGGTCGGGTGACTTCCGCGTGCAGGGCGCGCTCGGATGGGCTTACAACTACGGCGACCTCTCCCCGCGCGCGACGGTCGGATTCGGCGTATCGAGCGAGCGGGACGAAGTGCTGTACGGCGCAGGGCTCGACTGGGCGCTCGATCCGAAACTATCGGTCGCGTTCGACATTCTGGGGCGCCAGGTCAGCGAAGGGGGCAAGGCGAGTGTCGGCTCGCGAGAGGTGACGTACAACGACGGCACGATCGATCGCACGACTTCGTTCGACCAGATCGTGTTCGACGAATCCGAGTCGCTTACTCAGATCGACGGATCGATCGGGTTCAAGCTGAACATTCGGGGGACGTGGCTCGTGACCGCGAACGGTTTCTTCCCGCTCACGAGCAACGGTCTGCGCGATCATTTCTCGCCGCTGATCGGGATCGATTACGGTTTCTAGAACGGAAAGACAACGGCAGGGGAGCGCGCCCGCCTACTGGGGCGCTCCCTGCTGGATCCAGCAGAGCACTCGCTGATAACACTCGCCGCTCGAAATCTGGAAGCAGGGGAAGTCGCCCCCGCTGTGCGAGACGCCGTTCGGCGCCGGTTCGCGAAGCAGCGCGCTCGCGGTCGGCGTCGTGAAGTTCGCGGCGGCTTTCACGTCGTTGATGTTCGTGAAGTCGCCGATGCCGCTTCCCGAACTGTGACACTGTACGCAGTTCTGCCCGCCGGCACCGAGGGTCGCCTTCACGTAGTTGTTCCACGTTTCGCGCGCGTTCCCCGACAGCGAGACCGACGAACAGCCCCCGCCGGTCGTTACGGTTCCGTTCCGGACGCCGCACGTGGTCGCGGACGGGCTGAATCGAACCGTGACGGTGCGGCTCTGGTTCGCGCCGAGTGAGTAGCTTCCGCCTCCCGAAACGATGCTGAAGAACGATCCCGAGATCGAGACGCTCCCCGTCAAGGTGCCGCCGCCCGTGTTCGTGATCGTGAAACTCTGGTCCGCCGTTTTCGTCGGCGCGACGTTCCCGAAGTTGCGCGACGTGGCGCTCAGATTGCAGACGGGGCCGAGTTCCGCTTCTCCTGTCATCGAAACCGCGCCGCAATCGGTCCCGAGGTTGATCGAACAGTTAAACGTGCCGGCGGCAGTCGGGGCGAACCGTACGGTCACGGTGCGTGACTGTCCCGCGGTCAGGCTGAACGCGCCACTTCCCGAAATGATGCTGTATTCGCCGCAGAACTCGAGCGCGCTGCCCGATACCGTCTGCGTGCCGGTGTTCTTGATCGTGAACGAAAGGTCCTTCGTCGAGCCGGTCGAAATCGTTCCGAAGTCGAGGCTCGTGGTGCTGAGCGAGCACGATACGAGGGAATAGCCGGTTCCGATCGCGAGCACGTCGTCGTCGCATCCGGTGACGACGTCGCACGAGAACGGCCCCTGCGACGTCGGCGCGAACGAGAGTGCGACAACGCGCGACTCGCCTTCGCCGAGCGCGTACGAC
>JABDJQ010000770.1 GCA_013002425.1 Gemmatimonadota bacterium | reverse complement strand
GGCCTGGGCGGCGCGTTCTCACGAGGCGGGGGTTCCCGAACGGGCCGGCGCGTATCTGGCCGTGAGCATGCCGGGAGCAGACGGATCTTCCACGCTCCATGCCGCGCCGCTCCCGTCCGCGCTCGTCGAGCGCGCGGAACGCATCGCGGAAGGACGCGCGTTTCTGAACGTGCTGCAGACGGAACGCGGCCGCGTGCAGCGCGGTTTCTTCCTTCCGTTCATTCTCGCGTACGCGTCGCTGGCCATCGTGGCCATCGTAACGGGCAGTGTGCTCGCGGGCCGCCTCGCGCGCCCTCTCGAGGCGCTGGCCGCGAGCGCCGAAAGGACCTCGCTCGGAAGCACGGACACGGAAGTGGCGCGCACCGACAAGGGCGAGGTAGGGGATCTGCAGACGGCGTTCAACCGGATGATTCGCAGGCTCGCCGCGCAGAAGGACGAGCTCTCGCGCCTCGAACGCATGGCCGCGTGGCGCGAAATCGCGCAGTCGCTCGCCCACGAGATCAAGAACCCGCTGACGCCCATTCAGCTCGCCGTGCAGGAACTGCGCGACCGCTACCCCGGAAGCGACGATCGTTACGGGGCGCTGCTTTCCGATTGCGGGGAGATCGTGGACGAAGAAGTGGCCTCGCTGCGGAGGCTCGTTCGCGAGTTTTCGGAGTTCGCGCGTCTGCCCGAGCCGGTCAGGAAGCCCGGCGATCCTGCGGATCTGCTGCACGAACTCGGTAAACTTTATGGCGAAAGAGTTACGGTTGCGGCGCGGGAAGGGCGGGTCGTCTGGTTCGATCGCGAAGAAATGAAACGGGCGCTGATCAATCTCGTGGACAACGGTCTGGCGGCCTGCGAGTCCGCGGGGCGGGAACCGGTAGTGAATCTGAACGCGACGGAGGAGGGGGGCATGCTCGTGATTGCGGTCGAAGATCACGGGACCGGCCTCTCCGATGACAAGCGCGCGAAGATCTTCGAACCGCACTTCACGACGAAGACGGACGGCATGGGACTCGGCCTTCCGATCGTGCAGGGCATCGTGTACGGACACGGAGGAACGATCGAAGTGGAATCGGAGGAGGGGGTCGGAACTACGTTTCGCCTGCTGCTCCCGACAGGAGAGGAAACGGGATGAAGCGCATTCTGGTTGTCGATGACGAGAAGAACATACGGAAAACCGTCTCCATGATTCTGAATGCGGAAGGGTGGGAGGCGACAGAAGCCGCTACGGGTGAGGAAGCCTTGCAGATCGCGGCCGGCGACTCGTTCCCGGTCGTGCTGCTCGACGTGCGGCTCCCCGGCATGGACGGGCTGCAGACGCTCGAGAAACTGCGCGAACTGAATCCGGACGCGGCCGTGATCATGATGTCGGGTCATGCGAGCGTTGCGGTAGCGGTCGAAGCGACGCGGAAAGGCGCCTACGACTTTCTCGAGAAGCCGCTGACGAAGGAAAAGGTGCTCGTTGCCGTGCGGAACGCGGCGCGGTTTCGGAGTCTCGATCGCGAGGTCGGCGAACTGCGCCGTCGCGAGTCCGGTCGCCGCACGATGATCGGCGACTCCGCCGTGATGCGGAAGATTCGTGAAACGATCGAACAGGTCGCGCCGACGACCGCCCGGGTTCTGATTCTCGGCGAGTCGGGAACCGGGAAAGAGCTCGTGGCGCGCGCCATCCACGAGTCGAGCGAGTGCGCGTCAGGCCCGTTCGTCAAGGTGAACTGCGCGGCGATTCCGGAAGAGCTGATCGAAGGTGAACTCTTCGGCGCCGAGAAGGGCGCGTACACGGGCGCGGTTTCCGCGCGCGACGGGAAGTTCATGCAGGCCGACGGAGGCACGCTCTTCCTCGACGAAGTGGGAGACATGAGCCTCCGCGCGCAGGCGAAGGTGCTGCGCGCGCTGCAGGAGGGCGAGATCGAGCGCGTGGGCGGATCCCGTGCGATTCCGGTCACCGTGCGCGTTCTTGCGGCAACCAACAAGGATCTCGAAGCTGAAGTCAAAGCGGGTACGTTTCGCGAGGATCTCTTCTTCCGACTGAACGTCGTGCCGCTGCAGGTCGCGCCGCTTCGGGAAAGACGCGACGACATTCCCGCGCTCATCGGCCACCTGGCGGAAACATATCGTCTCGAGAACAATCGCGGGCCGGTCACGTTCGAAGAAGGCGCCGTGGCGCGCCTCGTAGACCACGCGTGGCCCGGGAATATCAGAGAACTCGCGAATGTCGTCGAACGTCTCGTGATTCTGACCCGCGGGGATCGAATCGGAGTCGAAGCGCTCGCGAACGCGGGACTCGGGGCCGTGGGCGGCGCGTCTCGGGAGGCCGGCGCGGCCGACGCGCCGGGTGTTGCGGGCGCATTCGATCCGATGGAGCTCGTGCGAGCCGAAGGCGGTCTCGCGAACGCGCGCCGCGCTTTCGAAAGCGTTTGCATACGGCGCGCCTTGCGCAAAGCGGAAGGCAATGTGTCAGAGGCGGCGCGCGGGCTCCGGATCGATCGCACGAATCTGCATAAAAAAATCCAGAGCTACGGAATCGAACCGGAAGACGGGAGCAAGACGTGATGCGAAACCTGCCAGGGCTCGTGAGAGCCGTCGCCTCTGTCGCGGCCGCGCTCCTGCTCCTCGCGAATGAAGCCGGGGCGAGCCGGTGGTCGCTCGGCCTTCGCGCCGAGGCCGTGAGTTTCGAGCACGATCGAGTCGGCGACCTGATCCTGGAACCCGCGGGCGGTGTCCGGTTTCACGTGGGATTCGATCTCGCGCCTCAGGTCCCGCTCCGTCTGGCGATACACGCTTCGCGCCATCGGGCGGGAGCATCCGGCGACGAGTACCAGTTCGGCGGAGCGCAGCTCGAACTCGCGTACCGGTTCCGGGCGGGTTCTCGATTGCAGCCGTTTCTGATGGCGGCCATCGGAGGAAATGCCGTGGTCGATGAAATCGAGGAAGAGCGCCGGACAGCCACGAACGGGCCGTCGAGTTCGATCGGCGCGGGACTCGTTCTGCCGCTGGATTCGGAGGGCGAACACTTCGCGTTCGAGCTCGGGGCGGCATGGAGCCCCCTGAACTGGAACGAGGTCGTCGTGCGGGAGGCCGACGGGGAGGGCGGTACGACCGAGACCACCGTCCCTGTCGAGGACTCGGGAAGCAACGTGCGCGGGTTCGCGGGCGTCCTGATCCACTTCTGACGATCGTGGATCCGCTTCGGTCCCGGAAGTGCTACACTCCGATGCTTACCCCGGAGAAGCTCCCGGGGCAGCCCGGTCGTAATCAAGGAGTGAGTATTGAGTAAGAGAACGATCACGGTCATTCCGGGTGACGGAATCGGTCCCTCCATTACGGAGTCGACGATCCGCGTTCTCGACGCGCTCGACTCCGGTTTCGAGTACGAGTTCGTAGACGCCGGGATTCCCGCGCTCGAGAAGGGGAAGGATCTCATCCCCGACGAAACGCTTGCCTCGATCGAAAAGAATCAGATCGCGCTCAAGGGGCCGATTACGACGCCGGTCGGCGAGGGGTTCACGTCGATCAACGTTTCTCTTCGCAAGAAGTTCGACCTCTACGCGAACGTCCGTCCGGTGAAGTCGATTCCCGGCACGCTTTCGCGGTATGAAGATGTCGATATCGTTACCATTCGCGAAAACACCGAAGGGATGTACAGCGGGCTCGGGCAGAAAGTGGAGGAGTGCGGAACGCGCGCCGAAGCGGTGTCCGTGGTGACGAAGCTCGGTTCGGAACGAGTTCTTCGCTTCGCATACGAGCTCGCCGTCCGTGAAGGGCGCGAGCACGTCACGGTCGTGCACAAGGCGAACATCATGAAGTCGACCTCCGGTCTTTTCCTGCGTCTTGCGCGTGAAATGGCGCACGAGTATCCGCAGATCGACTCGGCGGAAATGATCGTGGACAACGCGAGCATGCAGTTGGTCATGAACCCGGGACAGTTCGACGTGATCGTTACGACGAACCTGTTCGGCGATATTCTGTCGGATCTGTGCGCGGGACTGATCGGCGGTCTCGGACTCGCGCCCGGCGCGAACATCGGGACGGACGCGGCGATCTTCGAGGCCGTGCACGGCAGCGCGCCCGATATTGCGGGCAAGAACATCGCGAACCCCACGGCGCTCATGCTGGCGGGGGCGATGATGCTCGATCATCTGAAGATGCAGGACAAGGCGAAGCGGATGCGGGAAGCGATCATCGATACGATCGACCATGGCCATATTACGACGGGCGATCTCGGCGGTAAGGCGAGTACGACGGAGTTTACGGACGCGATCCTCTCGCGTCTCTAGTCGTCGCTGCTGTTCTTCTTCGCGAACTCATTCAGATACTGCGGCAGCATGCGCCGCCAGGTCGGCCAGTCGTGGTCCCAGTCGGCGCCCCAGGAGTCCACGCGATTCGGGATCTGCCGGGACCCCAGAATGTGCGCGGCTCGCCACGACTCCCCGATGTCTTCCGCGCGACCCTCGCCGGAGGCGAACAACGCAAATCGAGTCCGCAGTTTCGCGAGTTTCTCTCCCTCGATGCCGGGCACGAAGTGAATCGGCGACGCTTCGTAAAGGTCCTCCGTGAGTTTCGCTTCGATCACTTTGGCAAGGTCGAACGTTCCCGACAGGCATACGGCGTGCGAGAAGAACTCCGGATACCGGCAGAGAACGGAAAGGGCGTTGTACGCTCCGATCGACGCGCCCGCCGCGATCGTTTCGATCTCGTCGTTCCGACAATCCTTCCGAATGGCGGGCACGACTTCGCGCGCCACGAACTCGTGGAACATGTTCTGTACGTGCGCCCGGTGTTCGAGCGACCCTTCCTGGGTCATCCAGGTGCGGCCGGCGACACTGTCGCACGAGTAGATCTTGATGCGCCCCTGTTCCAGCAGGTCCGAGAGCACGGTGACGATATGAAACCGTTCGATCTCTTCCGCGTCTCCGCCCGCCGTGGGAAACAGGAGTACGGGCGTTCCCAGTTCGCCCCAGCGCACGACCTGCACGTTCTGGTGAAGGCGTTCCGAGAACCACTCCACTCGCTTCTTCATTACCTGGCCGCTCCTTCTTCCGAGCGCCATTTCTGAATGCGCTCCCAGAACAGATCCGTGAATTCGTCTACTTCGTGTTCCGGATACATCGCTTCGACTTTGGCTTTCACCGCTTTTCGCGCGTCCTCGGATCCGAAGAACTCGTGTGTCACTTCGTCGAGGTGCGACAGGTGCTTCTCGCAGAACGCCTCGAACTTCTCGGTCTCGAAACGCTTGTGCGCGATCTCGACATAGCCCGCGAGGCGCTCGTGAAACGTGTCGTATTTCTTGTGCACGGCGAAAAACGGTTTCCAGTCGAGGTTCGGGCGCATCTTCTTCTTCGTGGCCGCGCAGTAGACGGACCAGCGGATATTGGCGGAAATCAGCCACGGGAAATGATAGTGAAGCGAAGTGACCTGCGAGTCGGGGCACGGGTTCGCGAAGTCGATCGGATGCCAGATGCCGTCGCGCTCCAGAGATTCGCACGAATTGAAGTCCCAGCCGAAGAACGCGTTGATGACCAGCGTCATGTCGCGCAGGATTTCGCGGTCCGCTTCGGAGAGATCGTCCTCCATCGTATAGCGGTTGTGCAGCGGGGCGCTCGGATCGTACGTCACGAAGCGCACCTGCGGGCCGAGGCCCACGCATCGCACGAACTTGTCGTACGGCTCGACCGACGCCTGGGCGTTCATGACGCGCTTCCCGGATTCGTCGTACGCCTTCTGAAAGTCGTCGTCGTTTTCGATGCGCGTCACGCCGACCCATCCCCCGCCGCTGTAAGGTTTCATGTAGAGCGGGTAGCCGAGCGCCTTGCCGATGTCGGGCAGATTGAACATGCGGGCGTACCGCGTAAGCGTGGGCTCGAGATCGGGCGACGGTTCGTACTCCTTCGGCGGGATCATCCAGGTTTCCGGAACCGGAAAGCCGAGTTGCGTCATCGCGCTGTACGAAGTGTGTTTTTCCATCGACTGGATCGACCACGGATTGTTGAAGACGTAAATGTCGTCCATGATGATCGCTTTTTTGATCCATTCGCGGCTCACGTGATACCAGTGGGTGAGCCGGTCGATCACGAGATCGTATTTCGGCATCGGCTTGATCGGGAACGGCTCGATCGTGACGCGTTCCACCTGAAAATCGATCTGATCGCGTCCCGTGTCCACGTTGAGCTTCAGGCGATCCATGATCGCTTCGTAGCAGATCGGCCAGCAGATGTCCGCCGCGAGAGACAGCCCGATTTTTCGTGTCAGCTTTGCCATTGGTAAATCCTACTCGTAGACCATCCAGAGGGGGCCCGGGAAGAGGAAGGAAAGGCCGTCGCGCATGCGGTCGCGCCAGTTTTCCCAGTTGTGACCGTCACGTGATTCGACGTACCGGACATCCATGTCCGTCGATTGCAGCAGCGGAACCATGCTGCGGTTTTCATAAATGAGCGATTCGTACATGCCGCAGCTCACGAACACTTTTTCCGCCATGGGGACGGGCTTCGCCCGATACCTGTTCACGAACTCGACAACGGGTTCGAAGGCCGGGCCGCGCTGCTGCTCGCCGATATCGGTGAACGCGAACGAACCCGACTGCAGAAGCAGCCCGCCGAACATGTCGGGGTAGCGAAGCGCCGTCGAAAACGACGCAAGCGCGCCGAAACTCGCGCCCATGAGACCGCGCCCTTCACGCGTCCCGATCAGGGGGTAGCGCGACTCGAGGCGGGGGGTCAGTTCTTCCGCGAGGAACCTGTCGTGCTCGGGCATCGCGGCGTATTCGTTCAACCGGTCGCGCGGGTGCGTGAACGCCACGATCATCTCCGACACTTCGAGCCGGTGGATCAGGTTGTCGAGTACCGTTTTCATCTTCGAAAAATGCAGGTAGTCACCGCCGTCCATCACGATCAAGAGCGGATAGCGGCGCGTCCGTCGAAAGCGCGCGGGCTTGTAAAGCGAAACGGGATAGTCGTGGTGAAGCGAGCGGCTTCGGAAGCGGAGCTCCTCGATCGTCCCTTCGCGCGCTTCCGGGTCGTGTCTGGTCCAGTCGGGGTGCTCGTAGCCGTAGCTCTGCAGAACCGAATTGGCGCCGAACGGATCGAGCGCCCGGTTCGGGTTCAGCGGATCCTCGATCCATTTTCCCTGACCGTGAAACAGCAGTTCGAACTTGTACTCCATGCGCGAGCAGTCGGGAAGGTCCAGAGTCAGGTACCAGAGATCCGAGTGCGGTACGCGATGCAGCGGCTGGGTGGACGGAAGACCGAAAACGAAGTGGCGCAGATTCACGCCGTCGGCCTGTCCGTGAAACACGTACGTCACGGAGCCGGGCTCGACGATCGGAAACGAATTCTGTTCGATGAACGCGTCGATGGCGGCCGCGTCGGGAGCCCCTTCGTCGATCCACATTTGAAGCGTTTCTCGTGCTGTCATCGTATCGGTCACGGGTGTCATACGCCTGCCGTTTCGACGGCGCCCGCCGTGGTGAGCTCGCGGTGCGGCCGGTTTGTCAGGATGACGCCGTTCTCGAGATCGATGCGGTCTCCTTCGTCCATGGGAATACAGCGAAGCGGCGAGAAGCGGGTCGTGAGTCTCGCGATCCGTTCCTGGGATGCGAGATCCAGCCTGCGCTTCGCATGGGGAAGAAGCAGAACCCCGCGCGCGAGTCCGAGGCCGTTCTCGAGGATTTCCGCGTTGCCCGCTCCCTGCGGCGGGTTGTCGTGAAAGAGAACGATCGTCTCGGAGATCGCCATCGCTCCCGCCGACCAGGCGATGATCGTCTTTCCCGCGAGGAGTTCAGCCAGGCCGAAGAGGCGCATGCGGTTCAGCAGCACCGCCACGTGTCCTCCCGCGATCGCGACGAACGCGGCGTCGTCGATCATCTTGCGGAGCTGCCTGTGATGTTTGCGAATATGACCGTGTTCGAGCGGGCGGTGGTGTTCTTCGAACCTGGCGTTTCCTTCGACGATGCGGGTGGCATGCTCGAGGTCGAGGGTGCGCAGCGCACGCATGGCGTCCGTATGCGCTTCCTCCCAGCGGGGACCCCGTTCCGCGCGCCGTTCCAGCGCCGTCACCCCTTCGATTGCGGCGTCGAGCCGAAGGCGATAGTACGCCTGGAGTTCCCGCAGTTCGTTCTGCCGTTCACGATAGGCGTCGGCAAACGAGGAATCGTGGCGCAGCACTTCTTCCGTGCGTTTGTAGAGATCGAGGTTGTACGTGTGGCGGTCGAGATGCTCGTGCAGTTCGACGACGGCGTCTTCGTGCTCCTGCCAGCCCGCCGTGATGGCGGCGCCGCTGCCGTGCGGTTCGAGTTCGCGCGCGACTTCGCCCACGAACGGCTGCAGTCGCTGAGGACCGAGCAACGCAATCCGGCTCATTCTGCGCGCACCTGCACCGTTTCCCCTACTTCGTTCAGGATGCGGCGGAGTTCGTCGTAGTCGGGATGGCGCATGCGGATCCATGCGTTCGCCATGTAACCCGCCTCGACACCCTGCGTCGGCGTGCCGACGGACGGCAGGTGGAAGTCGATGATGTTCTCGCGGTATCGCTGATGGATCTGCTCGATGTTGTCGTAGCCCGCGATCGAACCGTCGCGGTCGGGACGGAGCGCCACGACTCCTGCGGAGAACCGGCGCGACGGTCTCTTGTGCGTGCGGCCGTGCGTGATCGCCTCCGCCCATTCGCGATAGATATCGAAATCGTTCGCGGCGCTGTAAAGGTCCCAGGCGCCCACGCCGGGCGGCCGGCAGCCGATCTCGGCGAACCGGAGCCCCTTCGGACCGTAGAACCATTCCATATGAGTGGCCGACGTTTCGATTTCGAGTACTTCGATCACGCGCTTCCCCATCTCGCGCACTTCCTGATAGTCGGGGGCGCTGTCGATCCGGTTCGTGGCGATGAACTGGGGCGAAATCCAGCGCGTGCGCATCGCTTCGAGCACGTTCGGATAGTAGTGCGAAACGAAATCGTGCGCGACCTGACCGTCGATCGTAATCGTGTCGTAGAAACCTTCGTGTCCCTCGATGAACTCTTCAATGGCGACGGATCGGCCGTGGTCGAGTCCCGTGGCCCGGATCACCCGTTCGAGATCCTCGTCGCTGTCCACGCGGTAGGTGTCCGCGGCGCCGGCGCCGTCGCGCGGCTTCACGATGAGGGGGTAGCCCGTATCTGCCGCGAAGGCGCGCGCTTCGGCCGCGTCTTTCGCGCCGATCGACGCCGCCGTAGGAACGCCGGCTTCGCGCAGCACGTCTTTCATCGCCGGTTTGTCGCGGCAGAGAAACGCCGTTTTGACCGAAGTGCCCGGAATCCCGCACTGCTCCCTTACGCGGGCTGCGGCCATGATGTGCGCTTCGACCGTCGCTTCGATCCTGTGCACGGGAACCTTGCTCTGGATGAACTGGACCGTCTTCAGCAGCCAGTCCTCGCGCACGACCGATCCGACCTGCTCGTAGTGGCTCATGTACTGTTTGACGGACGAAGGGAGGCCGTCCGCGGGCGTTTCGCCGATGCCGATCACGTTGGCGCCCGCCTCGGCGAGTGCGCGCGGGAACTTCTGCTGGTTCCGGGGGAACGACGGTTCGATGAAAATGACGTTCAAGGGCGACCTCTCGGGGTACGGGTGGACAGGCGGAAGCTTACCACAGGTTGCCGGACGTCCCAAGCTAGGATAGACTGCTCGCATGCGTACCGTAGCGTTTGTAGCGCCCTACTTCCTCGATACCACGATCCGCTTCGTCAAAGCAGCGGGGTCTCTCCAAGGTGTCCGCCTTTTCGTCCTGTCGAAGGACAGTGAGAAGAAGCTCCCGCCCGATGTCCTGCGCGTCGTGGAAGACGTGATTCCGGTAGCGGATCCGTTCGACGCGCGTTCGATTCTGGCCGGCGCACTCCATGTTCGCAAAATCGCGGGGCGGGTCGATCGATTGATCGGGGCTATGGAAGAACTGCAGGTTCCTCTGGCCGAAGTCCGTCAGGAACTCCGACTGCCGGGACTCGCGGTCGAAACGGCGAAGAATTTTCGCGACAAGGGCCGCATGAAAACGATCCTGCAGAAAGCCGGGCTTCCGTGCGCGCGGCACGGCCGGGCATCGTCCCGCGAGGAGGCGATCGCGAAAGCCGACGAGATCGGCTTTCCCCTCGTCGCGAAACCCCCGTCAGGATCGGGCGCGCGCAGCACCTATCGCCTCGAAACGAGCACCGATCTCGAAGAGTATCTCGACCGGTATCCGCCGTCATCCCGCCAGGAGGTTCTGTTCGAGGAGTTCGTTCGCGGCGCGGAGCACTCTTTCGATTCGGTCTTCGTGGAAGGGAAGCCGCTCTGGTATTCGATCGCCCGCTACTATCCGACGCCGCTGGAAGTGATCGAGAATCCGTGGATTCAGTGGGTCGTCCTGCTTCCGCGCGTCGTCGAGACGCCCGAGTTCGACGATATCCGCGCGGCGGCCGTCAGCGCGCTCGAGACGCTCGGGCTCGACACGGGCCTGACGCACATGGAATGGTTCCGGCGCGAGGACGGAAGCCTGGCGATTTCCGAAGTCGCCGCGCGCCCCCCCGGAGCGCAGTTCACGACGCTGATTTCGTACGCGTACGACTTCGACATGTATCGCGCGTGGGCGAAACTCGCGATTTTCGAAACGTTCGAGGCTCCGGCGCGGTCGTATGCCGCCGGCGCCGCCTATCTGCGCGGCCAGGGTTCGGGAAGCGTCGTTCAAATCGAAGGTGTCGAGACCGCGGCGAGGGAACTCGGCGCGCTCGTGGTCGAATCGAAACTCCCGTCCATCGGGCAGGCCGCCGCCGGCAGCTACGAGGGAGAGGGATACGTAATTCTGAGGCATCCGGATACGGCTGTCGTTGCGGAAGGCCTGAAGCGTCTCATTCAGATTCTTCGGATCGAACTCGGCTGACCCAGGAGGCAGCGAAGGAGACTCTCGTGAACGTGCTAATGATTTCGCCCGGTTACCCGCCCGAGATGGCTCTCTTCACGCGCGGGCTCGCTGAAGTGGGCGCCCGCGTGATCGGTCTCGGCGACCAGCCCGAAGGGAACCTGGAGCCGGACGTGAAGCGGCATCTTTCCGCCTATCTCCAGGTCGGCAATTTCCAGCGCACGGACGAAATCGTGCAGCAGGTCGCCGCGTTTCATCGCAAAGTCCGCATCGATCGGGTGGAATCGCTCTGGGAACCGCAGATGATTCTCGCGGCTCGGATTCGCGAGGCGCTCGGGCTCCCCGGGATGACGGTCGAAGAAACGATTCCGTTTCGCGACAAGGAGATCATGAAGCAGGTGCTCGACGAAGCCGGCGTGCGCACGCCCCGTCACAGGCGATGCACTTCCGTCGAACAGATCTACGCCGCGGCCGAAGAAATCGGCTATCCGCTGATCGTGAAACCGATCGCGGGCGCGGGATCGGCCGACACGTATCGCGTGGAGAATCGCGAGGAACTCGAACAGGTGGCGAAACTCGTGCGTCATGTCGACCAGGTCAGCGTCGAAGAGTTCATCGACGCCGAAGAATACACGTTCGACACCGTGTGCGCGGGGGGCGAGATCCTGTTCCACAATGTCTGCTGGTATCGCCCGCGGCCGCTGCAGTCGCGGCAGGCCGAATGGATCTCGCAGCAGACGATCGCGCTCCGCGATCTCGACGCGCCCGAACTGGCCCCCGGCATCGAGATGGGCCTCGAAGTCATGAAGGCCATGAACTTTCGCACCGGATTCACGCACATGGAGTGGTACAGGACCGCGAGCGGCGAAGCTGTATTCGGCGAGATCGGCGCGCGCTCTCCGGGCGGGCGTACGGTCGATCTGATGAATTACGCCAACGATTTCGATATCTTCACCGGGTGGGCCGAAGCGGTCTGCCACGGGCGTATCTCGCAGAAGATCGAGCGCAGGTACAACGCCGCTTCCATCTTCAAGCGCGCGCAGGGAGAGGGGAACATCCAGCGCATCGAAGGGCTGTCGAAGCTGCTCTCCGAATACGGCGAGCATATCGTGGCGGTCGACCTGCTCCCGCTGGGCGCCCCGCGCAGGAACTGGCGGCAGACATTGATCTCGGACGGCATGGTCATCGTCCGCCATCCCGATCTCGACGCAACCGTGGAGCTTGCCAATCGCGTAGCGGTTGACCTGCAGATCCATGCCGGCTGAGGGCGCCGGCGAACGCCAGGAGTTCGAAAGCCTGCTCGAAGGGCGCCTGCGCGATCCGTTCCATTATCTCGGCCCGCAGCGCGTCACGATTGACTCTGTCGATCAGATTCTCGTGCGTACGTTTCAGCCCCGGGCCGCGCAGGTGGCGCTCGTTCGCGGCAGCAGCCGCGTGCCCATGAAACGCGTTGACGAGCGCGGCCTCTACGAGGCTGTCGTTCCGAGTCAGACGAAGCCGCTCTCCTACAAGTTCGCGATCGTCGATTCCCTCGACAACGAAACCGTCGTTCACGACCCGTACCGTTTCGATCCGATTCTCACCGACTTCGATCTTTATCTGTTCGGTGAAGGAACGCATCGCGAACTGTATCGCAAGTTCGGGGCGCATCATGTCCGGCAGAAGAACGTCCCGGGGGTTACGTTCGCCGTCTGGGCGCCGAATGCCGCGGGCGTCTCCGTGGTAGGCAGCTTTAATCAGTGGGACGGCCGCACGCACCCGATGCGCCGCCGGTCGCACGGCGTCTGGGAACTCTTCATCCCCGCGATCGAAACGGGGACTCTGTACAAGTTCAGGATCCAGACGCCGTACCGTGGGATCATCGCCGACAAGGCGGACCCGTTCGGCCGCGCGATGGAGGTAAGACCCGACACCGCGTCGATCGTGACGAAGAAGAATACGTACAAGTGGAAGGATCGGTCGTGGCTCGATTCGCGCGCGGAGGCGCAGGGGGGCGACCGTCCGATGTCGGTCTATGAAGTTCACCTGGGCTCCTGGCGTCGCGAGGAAGAGGACGGCGGGTGGATCACGTATGACGAGATGGCGCGCACGCTGATCCCCTACGTGAAGGAACTCGGGTTCACGCATCTGCAGCTGCTTCCCGTCTCCGAACATCCGTTCGACGGATCGTGGGGATACCAGACCGTCGGGTACTTCGCCCCGACATCGCGTTTCGGCGAACCGGACGGCCTGCGCCGTTTCATCGATCGCGCGCACGCGGAGGGGATCGGCGTTCTGCTCGACTGGGTGCCCGCGCACTTTCCGAAAGACGGTCACGGCCTCGGGTTCTTCGACGGCACGCATCTCTACGAACACGCCGACCCGCGCAAGGGGTATCACCCCGACTGGAACACTCTCATCTATAACTACGGCCGCAGAGAAGTGTCGGAGTTTCTGATCGCTAGCGCGCTCTACTGGCTCGACGAGTTCCATATCGACGGGCTTCGCGTCGATGCAGTCGCTTCGATGCTCTACCTCGACTACTCGCGCGGCGAAGGCGAGTGGGTGCCGAACGAGGAGGGCGGGCGCGAGAACTGGGAGGCGGTGGCGTTTCTGCGCGAGTTCAACGAGGTCGTGCACGAGGCGTTCCCCGGCACTCTCACCTTCGCGGAGGAGTCGACCGCGTGGCCCTACGTCACGAAGCCCGTTTCCGAAGACGGGCTCGGGTTCGACTACAAATGGAACATGGGCTGGATGAACGACACGCTCGCGTACATGAAGACGGACCCGCTCTATCGCAACCATGACTCGCGGAAGATCACGTTCTCTCTCGTGTACGCGTTCAGCGAGCGCTATCTGGTTCCGCTCTCGCACGACGAAGTGGTGCACGGAAAGTGCTCCCTTCTGATGAAGATGCCGGGCGATTCGGCGCAGAAGCACGCGAACCTGAGGCTGCTCTACGCGCACCTCTTCGGCCATCCCGGAAAGAAGCTGCTCTTCATGGGGGGCGAGATCGCGCAGCACCGGGAGTGGGATCATGACGGCGAGCTCGAGTGGGAACGGCTCGACGATCCCGAGAGCGCCGGAATCCAGGCGTTCGTGGGCGATCTGAACGGGTTCTATGCGAAAGAGAAAGCCCTTCACGGAAACGACTTCGATGGGAACGGTTTCACCTGGATCGAACTCGAGGACGAGGACCGTACGGTGTTCGTCTACGAGCGCATCACGAAGGACGGGGCCGAACGTGTGATCGTCGCGCTCAACTTCACCCCCGTGCCGCGCCTCGGATACCGGATCGGCGTTTCGGAACCGGGCAGCTACGCGCTCGCCCTTTCGAGCGATCACGAGAAGTACGGAGGAACGCATGCCGGGATCTTCCGCTCGCGAGAGTCCGAGGAGATCGAGTGGCACGGGCGCGCGCACTCCATCGCCATCGATCTTCCGCCGCTCACCGCGGTCTTTCTGAAACGCGTCCCGGGGAAAGCCCGGTCTTGAGCGCCGGCAGGGACGGGTATCGCAAACTGCTCGCCGATATCGAGCGCGTCGGCACTTCCCGCGGCCGGCGCACGTTCGGCCGCTACGCGATCGAGGGAATCCGGCTTGCCGAACGCGCGATTCGCTCGGGTGTTCACCCGACCCACGCTCTCGTTTCCGCTTCGTTCGACGACGAACGATCGAACCGGGTGCAGTCCCTGCTCCGGGAGCTGCGCGAAGGGGGCGCGCTCGTAGAGATCGCGCCCGACGCCGTATTGCTGACGCTCTCCGAGGGGCGAAAAGACGGCAACATCGTCACGCTCGTTCCGCTTCCCGAAGAACGATCGCTCCGTCAGCTGATCGAGGCAGGCCCCGTGCTGCTCGTCGCCTGCGACGTGGAGGATCCCGGCAACGTCGGCGCGATGGCGCGCACCTCTCTCGCTTCCGGCGCGCCGTTCGTCTCTGTCGGTCGAAGCGACCTCTATCATCCGCGCGCGGTGCGCATCGGGCGCGGCAGCCATTTCCGCATCGTGCACCGGCATTACGAGAGCTACGACGACCTGGCGAAGGAGTGCGCGCGCGAGGGCGTTGCCTTTTACGCCAGCGTGTCGAGCGGAGGAATCGCGCCGCGCGAACTTGCGAAGCGGCTGCGCCGACCGGCGGCCATCCTGATGGGGCAGGAGGCGTTCGGCCTGTCGCGCGCGGCGATCGAAGCGAGTGAGGAGCGTGTCACGATTCCGATGGCGACTGCGATGGACTCCCTTTCGGTGAGCGCGGCGTCGGCCATTCTGCTCTACGAGCTGCTGCAGCGCACGTGAAAGAGCCGGAGCTTCCGCCCCGGCTCTCGCATCGACTCCCGCATGCGTGGCGCTTCCACGCGCCCCCGTTCTACTCTTCGGTTTCGCTGATCACGACCGGGCAGTCCACGTCTTCCTGACGCGTGTCCCAGCACGCTTTCTCGCCATCATTGTAGTCGGCCGCTTCGATGCTCCCCGTGCCGTCGCCGTTCCAGATGATGAACAGATCTTCGTCGCCGGCGTTCGTCGTGTACGAGACTTCGTGACGCTCGCCCCGGCGTTCGTATGCCAGTTCCGCTCCCGGGTTTTCGTCGAGATCGGTAAAGGTGAGCTCTTCGTGAGTTCCTTCGGACAGCCAGTCGATGCGCGCCACGACCGGATCTCCCGCACGATTGAAGTCGTGGAAGCGCCAGAACCCGGAGTCGCCGTCGTTCGCGCTTTCACCCTCGAACCAGAGTTCGTTCGTGATGTTTTCGGCCGTGTTCGAAACACGCAGTTCCCACTTCACATGATCGTACTCGGGCGTACCCTTGAGACGGATCTGCGCTTCTTCGCTGCCGTCCACCCACGTGTAAACCCAGATGTACGAACCGTCGTCCTGCGGGCTCGGCACCGTGTGCAGCGCGAGCGAGAAGGCGAGCACCGGCGGCGTCAGTACGAACTCGGTGATCACGCCGATCACGGCGAGACGAACCCGTGCGTTGAAGAAATTCCAGCGGGCGGCTTCCGCTTTCTCGCTTCCGATGTCTTCGAGTTCGAAGAAATCGAATGCGAAGTCGAGTTTTTCGGCCGGCGGCAGCACGGGCGCTTCGGCCTGTCGATCGTTCCCGCCCGGATCGGACGGAGCGGTCGTCTGGTTGCACCCGGATCCGGCAACGATCAGATTCGCGGTCAGAAGCATCGAGGCAATCCATTTGATTCTGCGTTTCATCGGAATCTCCTTTTCCTTGTCCTGGTCGGGACGGGTTTCTCTGTCGCTGCAACCGGGTAGTGCATACCGCGTGCCATGACGATCGACGAAGACGACGGTTCTCTAAGATGTTGATATGGAATGATTAAGTTCGGTCGTGACTGGGCGCGCGCGACTCCGTTTTCGTGTGGCGAAGCTTCACGGGTGTCGTGAAGATTCACGAAAGGGGGATTTCGAAACGAAGGCCGAAGTCCGATATAAGAGGAAGGGTTCCGCATGATCCCGGTGAACCCGTATACTGGCGGCGCCTTGAACGAGGAGCGAGAATGAGCCCTGCCGAAATCGTCATCGAGACCGTGCGCGAGGTGCTGAAGGAGAACGGCCACGATCCCGTTCCTCTGACCCCTGCCACGAACCTGCTGCAGCAGACGCCTCTCGATTCGATGGGGCTCGCCGTTGTCGTCCTGCGCCTCGAGGAAAAGACGGGGAAAGACCCGTTCGCCGCCGGATTCCGCCTCTTTCAAACCGTTGAGGAACTTGCCGCCCTCTATGAACCCTGATTGGATCATCAACGGCCGCCGGTACGACCAGAAGGACCTCGCCGCGATCGCGGCCGGGATCGAAGGCCTGGACCGGGCCGCCCGCGTTCTGATTCGATCCTCCGACCCCGCGCTCTACTACGCCGTTCTGGCTCATTCCGAACGCAATGACGCCTTTCTGTTCGCGCTTCCGCATTCCATGCCCGCATCCTCCGCCGTGGAGGTCGCGCAGTCGGCCGGCGTCGATCTCGTGATCGAAGGGAGCGCCGAGGCCCCGCGCGTCTCGAAGCCGGAAAGGGCCGCGGCCGGGGGCGCGGAAACCGCATCGGGAGAGAGCGGCGGCATCTGCATCTTCACGACCGGCACGACCGGCGGACCCAAGGGGGTCGTGCACACGTGGCAGACGATCTCCGCCTCCTCACGCTACGTCCCGGGGGCTCTCGCCGGCGCGGTCTGGTGGCTCGCCTACCAGATGACTTCGTATGCCGGGCTTCAGGTCTATTTCAGCGCGCGCCGAAGCGCGGGAACCCTCGTCATCGAAACGAATCGCGATCCCGCCGCGGTGGCCGCGGCCATGGTCGGAGCCGGGGTGACGGTCATTTCCGCCACGCCGACATACTGGCGCTGGCTTGCACAGGCGTGGCCGTCAGGCGTCGCGAAGCCGGCGCTGCTGCGCGCCACGCTCGGGGGCGAGGTCGTGACGCAGGAGACGCTCGATCTCGTGCGCGACACGTTCCTGCCGCAGGGCATCACGCACATTTACGCCTCGTCAGAAGCCGGCACGGCCATCGTCGTTTCGGACGGACTCGCCGGATTCCCCGCGGCGTTTGCGGGAGAGGGCCCGGGGGGAGCGGCCGAATGCAAGGTAGTGGACGGGGAACTGTTCGTGCGGTCGACGTCGCGGATGGCGCGATACTGGAAAGAAAACGAGCCCGGCGACGGCTGGATTGCCACGGGCGATCTCGTCGAAGAACGGGAGGGACGCTATTACTTCCGCGGCCGGGCCGACGGCCGCATCAATGCGGGCGGCGCAAAAGTGAACCCGGAGCGAGTGGAGGAGGCGCTCGAGCGACTGCCCATGATTCGCGTCGCTCTCGTCTACGCGAAGTCCAGTCCCAACGTAGGCGATCTGCTTGCGGCGGACGTCGAGTGGGCGGGCCCCGAGGCGTTCGACGCGGGCCGCGTAAGAGAAGGGCTCACGAAAATGCTCGCGCCGCACGAGATTCCCCCCTACATTCGGACGGTCGATCGCATACCGATGTCCGAGAACGGAAAGAAAGTTCGTGTCTAAACAGATTCTTCTTTCGGGGGGCGCGCGAGGTCTCGGCGCAGCCATGGCCGAAGCTCTTCTGGTCGACGGGTATACCGTCAGCACTTTCAGCAGAAACCGTACGCCCGAGGTCGATCGTCTTGCCTCGATCGCGGGCGACCGTTTCCATTACGGCACGCTCGACATCGCGTCGGGCGATCTCGAAGCGTTCGTCGAAGAAGCGGTGCGCGGCAACGGACCGATCTACGGCGTGATCAATAACGC